>JBARRE010000424.1:0-27615 GCA_049644065.1 Sedimentisphaerales bacterium
AGGATGTTGTTGTACGAACGGCGGATCGAGAACAGCCTGCACAAGACGATAAACAGGCTTAAAACGCAACAAATGATTCGGGTAATACAACAGGCCGATGCCCGCAAGCAGGAAACTGCCCAGGCCATCCCTTCAACTGCGCTCAGAGCCAGCCCTGAGCCTGTCGAAGGGACAGGCCCCAAAGCCTGCGGCTTTGAGGCTGCCACACAGTCTAATTCCCCGTCCCAAAGTGAAACTGCCACCCGGCCGGCAGAGAAACATGTCGATTTGAAAAAACAAACCCAATTTACAACAGTCCAGGTTGACGCAAAGTCTTTTGAGAAAGAGGATTACGGCAATGAACCGGTCTGCGGTGTCGAAGAAAACAAAGCCAATCAAAGCCAATTTCCCGCTCCCGAGCCGACCGAAGGAGCGGGAAAAAGAGATAAATCACTTGCAGCAGCTACCGGTTAGCCGGATGAAGTAAAACTTATTCGAATTTAGTCGCTGAAAATGTTGACAAAAGCTGTGGCAATGGCCTAACTTATAACTTAACTTATAAGTTGATCGTAAATTGTCTATTCTTGAGTAGTTATTTATCTTGTTTTTGGAGAACGTATTATGAAAGTTGATGTCAGTCGTGTAGATGTATGGGCCGCGAGTATCGAGGACCGACCTGGTGGATTGGCTGAGAAACTTGACGTTCTTGCCCAGGGAGATGTCGATCTTGAATTTATAATAGCCCGCCGGTCATCCTCAAAACCCGGAAATGGCGTAGTATTTGTTACGCCCATTAAAGGTCCCCGGCAGATACGAGCGGCCAGGAAAGTCGGCTTCGAGAAGACAAAGTCACTTAATGCTATCCGTGTCGCCACGGGCAACAAGCCCGGCTTTAGTGCCGAGCTGACGAAGAAACTCGCCGAGGCGGGAATCAACCTTCGAGGCTTCTCCGGTGCCAGCATCGGCAACCGTGCCTCCATATATCTGGGTTTCGATTCCGAAGCCGATGCCGGCAAAGCTTTGCGTCTGCTAAAGTAAATCTACTCGCAAGAATTGAGCCGAATAGGTGATACGATTTATTTCAGGGGCGGGAAAATTTCCGCGAGGATGCTGCAAAGCTGCTCGATTGCCCGGCTTACGGCGGCGGATACGGATTGGCCTAACTGTGTCTGTGCCGGCTGGATGCCGATAAAATATACGTCGACCTGAATGCTGCGGCCGATGATATCGACAAACAGGCGGGGCGAGAGCGTATGTGTTGAAATGACGTGCGAGTTGAGCTGTTGGAGCTCGAATACTTTTATCGTGCCGGCCTCGGCGCCGAAGTCGATTGCATCAATAACAAGCAAAGTACGGGGTGCTTTTTTGATTATTCGCTGGATGTAATTTTCAGGAACCGTGCCGGCATCGATCAGTTCAGCGGAGATTTTTGCTGCTGTGAGCTGCTCACAAACAAGCGGACCGGCACCATCGTCGCCTTTAAGGATGTTTCCAATGCCGAGAATAACCGTCGGCGAATCGCGCAGTTTGTTTAGCCGCTCGAAAAGTGATTGGTCAGAGCCCATAGTAATCTCGACGTGCGTGACGCTTACGGAATTTTACAGCCGGATGTTCAGCTCGCACTTGCACTCGGGGCAGAGAATTCGCATAAAGTCGCTTGTCTGCGAACTTTCGTCCTTCTGCTTGTGAACATCCTGGGGCTTTGTGAGCAGCTCGCCGCTCTTGGCAATCAATAGCGAAGGATTTGTATAGGCCAGCGGGCCGAGTTTCTCGTAAAGCCAGACAAGATGCTTCTTGGTGCCGATTAACGCCCCGCATTTTTCGCAAAGCTGAAGCTCGAATTCGTGCGTCTCGGTCATCGCCCCCCGGTCCATGCCGGCCAGGTCCCACTCGTTCGAGAGGTTGATGCCTTTTTCGGTAGTGCAGTACTCGCTGCAATTGCCGCAGAAAATGCATGTGTAGTAATTCAGGGTGAGCCGTCTGACGGGCGGATCTGCCTCAAGGTCGTCGGCCATTGTCAGGCAGGCTCCTGAAGGGCATACATTGGCGCAGGCTCCGCAGCCGATGCAGGTATCGAGATCGAATTCGGGCTTACCTCGAAACTTCTTCGGCACGATACAGGGCTCGGCGGGAAACCGGGTGGTAAATCGCGGCGAAACAACCGCAGTGACAGCTTCTTTTAATTCTCTTAGCTTCGGCAAACGCAATTTTCAGACTCCCATCATTTATCAGTTGTCGGTTACTGTGACAACATCAGAATTTCTTATCACTTTTCGACTTCCTCTGCGTATTTGTCGACGACGCTCTTTTCCCACAGTTCCACGCCGCTGGCATACGCCCCCTTGGCGATGGCATGGGCGGCGGTCGGCGATGTGACCAATATAAACACGGCGCAGATGACCGCCTTGGCGCTCATGGGGCTCCAGCCGCTGATTAAGGCAACACCTACCAAAATGGCAACAGTACCCAGAGTCACGCATTTCGTTGCGGCCTGCAGACGGTTGTACACATCGGGAAAACGAACAAGTCCGATACAGCCGAATATGTCGAACAGAACTCCAATAACCATCAATATATAGCCTAAGATATCAATCATCGAAACTTCTGCCCTCCAAAAACTTAGCCAGCGCGATCGTTCCTATAAAGCTCAGCAGCGCCCAGGCCAGAGCAACATTAAGATAGAAATCTTTCCCCGTCACAAGCCCAAGGACGGCACAGAAACCCACGATTACAGTGCCTAATATGTCAATCGCGACAGTTCTGTCAGGAGCGCTTGGGCCCCGACCTATGCGATACAGGCACAGGAAACAACAGGCTAATAAGCCGATGTAAAATAACAGTGCGAATGTTTCCATAGTTACCTCTCGGTCAACACGGCGCCGAACGGCGCGTTTCTATTCGAAGATCCTTTTCAAAAACCATTCAAACCTCTGGCCGATTAATTTTGTCGCCTCTTCGATGTCGTCGGATTTGACATTAATCCAATGGACATACAGGAAGCCGTCATCGGTTAAATCCACGGTCAAAGTGCCCGGCGTCAAAGTGATGGAATTGGCCAGTGCCGTGATGCCGGACGCTGTTTTCAGGTTCGTTTTTATTTTGACGATCCCGGGATTGATCGGCATTTTGGGATGCAGCGCGCGATAGACGACATCCAGATTCGCCTTGATGACATAATAAAAGAAGACCGGCACGTACAGCAGAAACCAGAATATGCGGACCGGCGAAGTAAATATGTGGTGCTCTTTCGGCAGTATTTCGTGGAACAATACTGAAACGATGACCGAGGCGATCAAACCCGCGGCCACAACCTGAACGTCGATCTTCCCGTCCACTACCGGCCAGGTCAGCAGAATCCAGATCACAAATGCCAGAACAAAATAAATCAGTCGTCTCATACGATTAAATCCTTAATGTCACATTCCTGTCACAATGTCAGAATATTTAAGCCCGTCCGTCAAAACCCTGACAGCCGGCTCCAGAATACTGTCCCTCAAGCCGGGCACCAGCACGAGCAATCCCATGAGGACACACAAACAAGCTAAAAACACCATGGCGACAAGCATCGAGCCTCCATTTTCTTCCGCCTGGCGGAGGTTTTCGGGTAGCTCCCCGAAGAAAACATATCTCTGCACCTTCAGATACATAATCAGGGTACACAGACTTACGAAAACGATAATTGCCGCGATCCAGTAATATTGGGCCTGGATGGCCGCCATAACCAGAATCAGCTTGCTCCAGAATCCGCTGAATGGCGGTATGCCGACAATTGACGCCGAGGCGATGGTGCAGGTTGTACGCGTGAAAGGCAATCTCTGTGCGAGCCCTCCCATTTCCGTTAGCTGTCTTGTGCCGGTCGCCTTTTCGAGCGAGCCGCTGGTCAGGAATAACAAAGATTTGTAGACGGCATGGTTGACCAGGTGGAACAATCCACCCAGAATAGCCAAAGAAGCCCATGCCGGGTTCGCCCCTTTAGCGAGCAGCATGGCGCCAAGGCCGATGCCTAAGACAACATATCCTATTTGACTTATGCTCGAATAGGCCATGAGCCGCTTGATGTCCCACTGCCCGATGGCCAGAAAGGCGCCGACGACCATGCTCAAAATTCCAAGTGCGATCAGCAGCCATCCGACCGCGAGCGAAACGCCGAAAACATTAAACACCACCCGGGCAAGGGCATAAACACCGAGCGATTTTATCAGCACGCCTGAAAGCATTGCGGAAATCGGAGCCGGAGCCGATGGGTGCGCATCCGGCAGCCATGCGTGGAATGGAACCAGCGCGGCCTTCAGTCCGAAACCGACAATAAACAACGCCAATGCAAAACCAAGCCCCGCGTTCAGGCCCGAACTCTGGATGGCTTTCGATATGTAGGCCATATTCAGTGTGCCGGTGTTGCCGTAAACAAGAGCGATCGCAAAAAGAACGAATATCGAAGCGATCGTACCCAGAACCGTATATTTGAATGACGCTTCAAGCTCTTCGTGTCCGCAGCCGAAACCGACAAGCGCGTAAGACGCGAGCGAGGCGATTTCCAGGAATACGAATAAGTTAAAGATATCTCCCGAAAGTACGACGCCGTTCATGCCGGCGACCATAAGCAGAAACAGACTGAGGTATTTTGGCTTTGCCGTATATTGCTCCATATATCCGGCACTAAAAAGCATCACGGCGGCCGATACGACACCAATGGCTAAAAGCATGAGGGAACTCAACCCGTCGAGAACAAGATTGATTCCAAGAGGAATGGGCCACTTGCCTATTTCATAGACGCCGGACTCGCCGATGCATGAGATGGCGAGGAGCAGCAATAAAATGGTCGCAATGTTGGCGACGACCGTCGCTGCATCCTTTCCTCGCTTGCCGAACATCGGGAGCAAAAATGCCGTTGCCAGAGGGATCGCAACAAAAGCAGGCAGGGGTATGCTCATCCTCTTAACCTCCTAATTTCTGTAATATCGAAGGTGCCGTATTTCTCGTAAGTCCTGATGCATATCGAAATCATAAGCGCCAACGAACCCAGGCTGATAACGATTGTGGTAAGCACAAGCGCCTGGGGCAGCGGGTCAACGGAGCTGCTCACAAAGTTGGACAGGGCGGCTTGCGATTCCAGGTGGCTTTTGTCTATAATCGGCGCCACGCCGCCATGTCTATACCCGAGCATCACCAGGAAAAGATTGACGGCATATTCCATAATCAGGATACCGACTACAATCTTGACCATATTCTTTTTGACGACTGCACAATACAGCCCGATCATAAACAATAAAAAGCACAACGCATAAAGCATCGTTCTGACTCCTTTTTCAGTGGCTATCCAATTCTCCGGCCTTACAACAGGTCGAAAGGCTGAAGATGACTAAAAACAGAGAAGCGCCGACTTTAAGACCAATCGCGATATTCGAAAATGGTATTGTGCCGGCACTCAAAAGATGTAAAGGCTGGCCATATTTATCAACCAGGAAATTGACAAAGAAGGACCCGCCGAAGACAAGTCCTAAAATTGCGATCATGATAAACATGAACGCCCCCAGGCAGTCGAGTTTCGAGACAAGAGACAGGGGCAGGTCTTTCTTTACGAACTCCCCGCCGAACGCCAGCATCAGCAGGACGTAGGAAGAAGCCAGAATCACTCCTCCGGCAAACCCGCCTCCCGGCGTAAGGTGGCCGAACAGGATAATATAAATGCCGAACAGTACAATCAGCACCTTGACCCAACTGCTGATCGTTTTAACTATGATTGTCATTCCCTTCATTTGTTAAATTCCTCCGGGAAAATCTTAAGATTCCGATACCGGTTGTAATGTCTCAGGTGTATTTTTCGCCTTTCTTCGCAACAGAACCGTGGCACCGATAATCGAGGTGAACAGGACGGTTGCCTCGCCGAGCGTATCGTAGGCACGATAATCCAGAATCACCGAGGAGACCAGATTTGCCGCTCCTGTTTTCTCCAGGCCCTGACTGATGTATGTCCGGGAGGCGGCATTGGGAGCTTCGGCGAAAATAGCGGTTCCGAATTCAGGCAGCGTCTCGAAAACTCTCAGGCCGGCAAGGAAAATCACGAAGATAATCGCCACGGAAACAACCGTTCCGAAAAACTCCTTGTCGCCGCTGATGAATGTCAGATCGCGGGAAATCGTGGCGCGAATCAGGATAATCAAACCCAGGACTTCCACTACAATCTGAGTGATTGCGATATCAGGCGCCCGCAGAAACAGGAATACCAACGAAACACCGAAGCCCATCGCGCCGATACATATCACGGCACTTAGCAGATCTGTGGTTTCCACCGCGATCAGGCTCGCGATGACGATAAATATCATCAAAATGTAAAATATAGTCATATCGACCTCACCAAATTCCGCAAACCACGAACAGGACGACCAGTAATCCTACAACAACCCATGTCAAGTACATCGGCAGCACGCCGGAATGGAGCCATCGCAGGAACGCCGTCAGCGTCAGTCCACACCTGCCGCCCTGGTCATACACATCGAAATATCCTTTTTCCTGGCCCTTATATAGCTGTTTCAAACCACCCATTTCCGAGACGGTTTTGTAGAAGTGCGTCCCGGGTATTATCATATCGTCGTTCTTCTGCACCTCACCGCAAGTCCAGGTGGGGACGATTCTGATATTCTTCGAGAATTTTCCAATCACCCAGATGAGCAGGCCGATTCCAATGCCGGCGATGATTAAAATCGTCGCAAGGCCGGACTGCCATGTGCCGAAAATTGTGCCTTCTGCCCCTATGTTCAGGGAATTCAATGCCGGATAAATGAAAAGCTTTAGCGGGACTTTATAGAAAATTCCGAAGAACACGCACAGCAGGGCGAGCAATACCATCGGAACCGTCTGAACGGGGGAAACCTCCTTTACCCCTTGCAGTTTGTCGGGCAGCCGAGAAAGGAACATGGAATGGATAAGCTTGACGAACGAAGCGAGGGTCAGCGCGCTTCCGAACATCGCGCAGGTAAGCCAGATGGGCCATAGTCCGGCTGTGGCTCCGGTTCCTGTCGTACCCATCTCAATTACACCCTGGTAGATCATCCATTTGGAAACGAAACCGTTGAGCGGCGGGATGCCCGAAATGCTCAGGGCGGCAATCAGACATGCCGCAAATGTGAATGGCATTTTCCTGCCCAAGCCACCGAGCCTGTCCAGCTCTGCAGTATCCGCCGCCTGCTCGACGGCACCGCCGCACAGGAACAGGCAGCATTTGTAAATCGCGTTGTTTAGCATGTGGAACAGCCCGCCTGCAATACCCACGGGTGTCCCTGTCGCGATGCCGAGGATCATATACCCGACCTGGCTGATGGCGTGATATGAGAGCAGCTTTTTGAGATTGTGCTGAACCATGGCAACCATCACGGCAACAATAATCGTCGCCGCACCGATGATAGCCAGGATAGTAGTCAGGAAACCTTGTTTTATGATAAATAACTGCAAGACGATAACGACCAGCAGATAAATTCCCAGAAGTTTATCGATAGCGGCCGGCAGAAGGGCCATCACGGATGCCGGTGCGTATTCACCGCTCGTGGGCATCCATGTGTGCATGGGTAGTGCTCCCGCCTTGGTTATCGCCGCGGTCAGGAGCAGCAAAAAGGCGATAACGGGCAAAGCCGTCGTTGCCGTCAGGCTGATTTCCGAGATGACAAACGTTCCGGATAGCGCCCAGACCATAAAAACGCCGAGCATGAAAGCGGCATCGGATGCTCCGATCATGGCATAACTTTTCGTAGCCGCGAAATTCGTATTTTTACCGCCCGTCGTGATTAAAATATACAGCGAAACGGTCACAATCTCCCAGAATATCAGCAGAAACAACAGATGGTTTGACAGCAATATTCCCGCCGAGCCGCCTATCGTAAGCAGGATTGCGCCATAGTATTCATTCGCCCGTAACACGTCTTGCCCGATGGATTTGAGTGAATAAAGAGTAATCAGCAGGCCGAAGCCCATCGCGAACATCAGCATGAATGCGCCGAGCGGCTTGACGCTGAGCATCAACACTAATTCGTGGCCGCCGAATAGCTCGCCGAGATGCAGGATGGACCATGCGCACTCCGCTTTGCCGCCTGTAAATATCATAATGCCCAGCACGAATGTAACGATCGAGATTACCAGCGTCAGCACACTCGATATGGACCTTAATCTGTTCGGCAAAAACAGCAGCACAAAGCCCGCTATCAGCGGCAGAAAAACAGGAACAAGTAGAATCTTATCCAATTTATAAATCCTCCAACTTCAGTTCCGGTGCGCCAATTTCCTTCCGAATCCGTGCCGTCTTCTCGCGACTCATTCGCAGCAGCGTTTCGTAATCGTGGATGACGTTGTTGTGCCCGTCAACGACCGCCAGCCTCTCGGTGCAGCTATAGCAGGGGTCGACCGCCGCGAGTGTCAATGTCACATCGGCGATATGCTGGCCGATGCACGAAGCCCTAAATGAGGGCACATTGACATAACTGGGCGCTCTGATCTTGTGGCGAATGGGCCTGTTACCGCCATCGCTACGGACATAATGAAATGTTTCGCCCCTCGGAGCCTCTGCACGACCGCACCCTTCGCCCGGCGGGATTTCCTTTACCTCTATAGCAACAGGCCCCTTCGGAAGCTTGTTAAGCGCTTCTTTAATCATTTTAACGGCTTCCAGGGTTTCGAGCAGACGAACAACGGCTTTTGCGAACACGTCTCCTTCAGGCTGACTGATGACGTTCCAGTCCAAATCACTGTAAGCGGCATAGGGGTCGTCATGCCGCACGTCGATCGCAACTCCGCTGCCCCTGGCCGTCGGGCCGGTGACAGCATATGCCACGGCATCTTCCTTGCTCAAAATGCCAACACCTTTAAGCCGGGCGTGCAGAACAGGATCGTCAAGCACGGCTTTCGTGAGCATTTCAACCTTCTGCTCAAGCAAGTCGAGTTCTTTTAATATCTTGGGTACAATTTCATCCGGAATATCTTCACGGCAGCCACCGACCCGAACATTGCCGTAATTGTTTCTGTTGCCTGTTATCTCCTCAAGTAAATCGAGCACCGGCTCGCGATACTTCCACGCCCACATAAAGACAGTATCGTAACCTATGAAATGCCCGCCGAGGCCGACCCATAGCAGGTGGCTGTGGATACGTTCCAGTTCATTGATGATTGTGCGCACATAAAGAGCCCGCTCAGGCGGCTGGACACCAACTATATCCTCAACAGCTTGTATATAAGCTAATGGGTGTGAAGCGGAGCAAATTCCACAAACTCGGCTGACCAAAAAAGGCACTTGGTCAAACTGCAGCGTTTCGCTGATCTTCTCTATTCCACGATGGTTATAAGAAATTCTTACATCGATATCGGTTACGATTTCGCCGTCTACGGTGAGCTGGAAAAACTCCATTTCCTCCTGTAGCGGGTGAAACGGCCCGACCGCAAGAATCGGCTTTTGTACTGATTTTTTCATTTCTTCACTTCTTTCCTCAACGGATAAACACCTTCAGGCCAATCATCGGCCAGAATCAGTCGTACCAAATTAGGATGATTCACAAAGTCGATTCCCAATATGTCGTGTATCTCTCTTTCTATCCACTCAGCACCCGGCAGGAACGGTGTGATCGATTCGATCGACGGCTTCTCGCGGTTACGGATGAAGGCTTTTACAGTAATAACACAACCGGATTCGTCATTTGAAAAATGATACAGCATTTCAAAGCAATCATCGGAATCAATCCCGGTTACTATCACAAATCTTAAAGACAAATCTTCAAACAGAAACTTGTTGACGGCATACGCATTCTCGGCTTCACATAATAGGTATAATCTTGTTTCTGTCGTTTCTTCGATGCCGATTAGCTTGTCCTTTACTTCGGACAACCTGTTTTTTAGTTCTTCCTGCTGCATATTTATATCCTGTCTATAAAGCCGATAACACCTTAACCACGCCGGATATCATCGCTTCCGGCTTCGGCGGGCAGCCCGGCACATAAGCGATAATCGCGTTGGGGTCGACCTGTCTGATAATTTCGTCCACCGGCCCCGCCACGTGGTAGCCGCCCTTAAATATCCCTGTCCCGCAGGCACAGGCTCCAATGAGAAAAACGGCACACGGCTTCGCGGCCTGACGATATACTTCCCGAAGGCGAATGACAGCCTGTTGAGTTCCCACCCCGGTAACGAGCAGGGCGTCTGCGTGCCGTGGAGAACCGACCAGCTTGATACCAAACCGCTCAACGTCATACTTCGGCGTCAGCATATTCACAACCTCAATGTCGCAATTGTTACACGCGCCGACGTTGACGTGAAATACCCATACCGATTTTTTCAACGACCACATTTTCAAGCTCATAAATTCACCTTACAGCCAGTGGATGTCATAATAATAGCCTATGGATGCAAGTATGATCGCGGCCACCAGAGCAATACCGCAATACACCCAGAAAAATTTCATCGCCTGGTCTATCCGCAAACGCGGGTTCGTATTTTTTATGAGAATCAATAAGACCAAAATCAACACATATTTGCCCAGTCCCAGCCAGATGCATAATCCGATGAAAATCACCAGGGACAATACATCCATCAGCTTGCTTCGATCCGCCAGCAATCTGGTGCCGGCAAAAGCCAGCAAGGCCACGATGACCACAAGTACGACGATTCCCGCCGACGGCAGATTAGGATGGAAGCCACCGAGAAATACCATCGCCAGAAAGAATGGCAGGGCTACGAGCATCATTGCATGCATGAGCTTCCATGCGGCCAGCAGGGCACCGGAATATTCCATCAGGACGCCGCCGCCAAGCTCGGTCTCGGCTTCGGCCATATCGAACGGAACAAATCCGAGTTTTGCCTGAACGCATAACAGAGCGGTTAAAAATGCCAGCATACCGGATATGCTCAAAGCAGGTGCCTGCTGGGCGATGGCAGCCAGACTGAGCTGTTCGCCCGGTCCGGCCGTGCCGGCCGTCTTTATCAATACTACAATAAAGGCCAGAACAAGCGGCAGCTCATAACCCATTACGAGCTTCATTTCTCTGCCCGTGCCGACCGATGCGTGCGGGCTGGCGCTTGCGCTGCTGCCGAGAATCAATGCCAGCGACGGGATTACCATCAAATAAATAGCGACAATAATATCGCCGACAAAGGCCGTCTGAGCGACCGTGATACGCAGGAGCATGATCGAAAGCAGCAGCGTGCCGACCAGTCCCACAAGAGGCGCCATTAGAAACACGGTTCGCTGAGCGTCTCGCGGGAGCAGGATTTCCTTGCCCATCAGCTTCATCACATCGTACGCTGGCTGCAAAAGCGGCGGGCCCACGCGCCACTGAACCAGAGCACTGACCTTGCGGACAATCCATGAGGCGATCAGACCGAGCACAACGATCACAGGAACAACAATGATCCAGAATAGGATGTTCGTCAATTGATTACTCATTTCTTTGCCTTTTCTCTCAAAAATGGCTCCCACAAGCCGCCGCCGGAAACCTTGGCAACGATTCCATCGAAGACCTCGACCAAATCTCCTTCCGCAGTCAGGTCCTGGTAATCGATGCTCCCATTCCTGCAGGTCTCCACGCACAGTGGTTTTTCGCCCGGCTCCAACCTGTCCCTGCATACGTCGCATACGCTGCTCGGAAAGGGTATCAGATCGGTATAAATCGTTCCGAACGGACAGGCGATTGCGCAGGTGCCGCAACCGGTGCACAACATGTTCGCGCGTTTCAGCACGCCGGCATCGTTCCGTTCGCTCGGCACCTTCTCCAGGGCGTCCCGCGGACAGGCGCTTATGCACGGCGCCGATTCGCACCGGCGGCATATCAAGGCGAAACGAATCATCTCAAGAAGCGAGTCGATTCCTTTGTTCCCCGGATGATGCTTGTACGAGCACTGAACCTCAGATTCATCCTGAAGCTTGCATTTTGCCAAATCGATTATTAACTTCGCACCCATAATTTCGTATCTCGTATTTCGCTTCACATGCGTTCGATTTCAGTCCCAAATATTCGGGTACTTATCTATCTGGTCATACGTAAAGACAGGGCCGTCCTTGCATACGTAATATTTACCGAGCATGCAGTGGCCGCACTTGCCGAAGCCGCAACTCATATTCTTTTCCATCGAAAGGTAAATCTGGCTGCCCTTAAATCCGAACTCCAGCATCTTCATCGTTGCGAATTTCATCATAATCGGCGGGCCGCATATCACCGCTACGGCGTTTTTAACATCCACGTCATCCTTCGCACAGATAGTAGTAACAACGCCGACGTTGTCTTTCCACTGGCCATTTCCTTGATCAACGGTCAGCTTCATATCCACACCCTTAATTTTTTGCCAGGAGTCAAAGAGCGTGTTTTTGTAAATAAAATCTTCAGGGGTTTTTGCCCCGTACCGGCAAACCACGGATTTGAAATCCTTAATTCTGTCGACGAGAGTCAAAAACAGGGACCGTATCGGCGCCAAACCCACGCCGCCGCCGATGATATAGACCTCCTTGCCGACGAAATCTTCGATCGGATAGCCCATGCCGTAGGGCCCGCGAATGCCGACCTTCTGTCCTTTTTCGCATTCGTGCAGCAAAGCCGTGATTCGCCCGGCTTTCATAATGCTGATTTCCATTTTATCCGTGATGGCGGGCGACGAGGATGGCGTAAACGGCGCTTCGCCCTCGCCCGGCAAAGTCAGCTCCACGAACTGGCCGGTCGTGAACTGAAATTCCTCTTCCGGCACAACGACAAAACTTTTGATCGTCGGAGATTCGTCGATAATGTCAACTATTTCGCCGTTTATCGGTTGGTAAAGATTCTTGTTCATTTTCCAACTTTCGCTTTTTTCTTACCTTCGCCTTTGAGTTCTTCGTTGAGTTTTTTCAGGACTTCCCGAATATCCACGTCGCCGGCCTCGGCATCGACACACCGCCCGCAGCCGACACACATATCGAGGCCGTACCTCTCCAGAAAATAGGAGAACTTGTGCATGAAACGGTGCCTGAGCCTGTCGCCGAGGACTTTGCGGGGATTGGCGCCGCCGGCCACTTCGGCGTATGCGACTCTCATGCAACTGTCCCACATCTTCATCTTGCTGAAGTAGTCTTCCTTTTTCGTATCGTAGAGGTAGAAACAATGGCAGGTCGGGCAGACCCTTGTGCAGGCCTGGCACTCGACACAGGTTGTCGCTTCTTCGTCAAACACATCGGAATCTTTGCCGTTTTCCACAATCTTGTTGACGGGCGCATCGAACTTGAGGTCTGCATTGTTTTGTTCGAGCTGCTTTTGTGTCTCGGCCCTCTTTGTATCCCGCTGAGCCAGCACTTCATCGCCGGCCTGGATGAAAAGCTCCGAGTGCTCTTTTACAAAATCATCGCCCTTTGGCGAGCCGGCTTCGACAACAAAGCCTCCTTTTACTTTCGAAACATTCAAATCGAAGCCGCTATGAGCAAACGGCCGGCCGTTCAGGACGTTGCAGAAACAACTGTCCGCCGGGTCCGAGCAATCCGATGAGATAATGAACATCTTCTCACGACGCTTTACATAGAACGGATCCTCAAATTCCTTCTCTTTAAATACCTTGTCGAGGATGTCAATCGAACGCAAATCGCAGTCTTTCAATCCGAAGACGGCAAAAGGCTCGATCTCCTTCGGCTCCAGCGGCTCGGGGAAAACCGCCGCAAGCTCTCGAAGCGGAAACAGGAATTCCTTTGAAGGCGTACAAACGCGTATGTTATTGACCTCAACCGGAAGTCCGGCGGAAGGGTCGTACCTGTTATATACGTAGTGCGTGCCGGCATTCTTCGGGATATAAAGGTCCATCTGCTTGGCAACTGCATCCAATAAAGGCTTTAATTCACTTAAAAAAACAGTTCGCATTTTTGCTCACCTAAATTTCCCTACAAAATATATTATGCATCATGTACTCCGTCGTAGATAAACAGCCAAACTCGATTTACTATCTTATTTACTTTTTAGCAACTAAAAACAAGTTGCCTAATTTAACAATTCAGATCGACGGAATATAATAGGGCAAGCGTGCCAGGTCCATCGCAATGTCAATAGTAATAACTTTCACTTTCTTGGGAACCATAATGTAGCATGGGGAAAAATTCAAAATACCCCTTATGCCCGCCTTTACCAGTTTGTCCGCTATCTCTTGAGCGGCTTGTTGGGGAACGGCAATAATCCCGAGTGTAATTTTTCGCCTCTTTAATGTTCGCAGGTTTGAAATATCCTCTATTACGATATTGTTTATTTTCCTGCCTACCTTTTTGGGATTCGCATCAAAAGCAACAGCAATGTCAAAACTGTATGTTGCAAAGCCATGATACGCCAGAAGTGCCGATCCCAAATTCCCGACTCCAACCAAAGCAGCTTTCTGTACGAGAGCTATTTTTAGGATTTTCTTGATCTGCGCTGCAAGCTTTTCAACGTTATAGCCCACTCCACGCGTGCCGAAGTCTCCAAAATAAGAAAAATCTTTCCTGATTTGCCATGCATTAACGCCAACTAAATTCGCCAGATTCTGGCTCGATATATTTTCCTGGCCCTGTTCCGACGTAACAAGCAGACCTCGCAGATAAACCGGCAATCGCCGGACCGTTTCATCTGGAATTCTACGGTACCTCATAAGCTACGCTACGGCCTAATTTATTTAGTACTTGTGTTCACATTCACAAACTAAAAAATGCAGTTTATCAAACAGTCACCGCAGATGTCAAGAGATATTATGTTTTTTTTCAATCATGCCGAACATAATAAATCCTGCCTAACAACTTCTAAGATATACAGTTAGCATCCGTGGAAACAAAAAGGCATAAAAAAAACATTTATTTTTCGAATAATACGGTATGAAAACACAAAACTGCAACAAGCGACACGGTATATCATTCAGCCGGCTTGAGACGGCGTAAAGATATCTGTCATAACACTCCCAATTGATACGCACGAAAGGTTATGAGTCGATATCAAGTCGTGAAAAGTGAGCGGCTGATTCGATGCCGGCATCCTGATTTCCCATACTGCTGCAACCGTTGCTGATTTGACAATTATCTCCCGGCGCTAACGTTGCGGCCTGCACCTCGTGCATGGCCTGCAATATTGGCGGACCTGACTGAGTTTCGCCGGTATTCTGGATTGTTGGAGTTCAAGGCAGCCGCCCCGGTGATACCACATGCCGCTTCGTGTCACAAAGACCTGGGTATCGCTCGTGTCCGACGAACCTGCAATACTTGAGACGCAGAGCTGAGTCATTGGTTGCGGCCGGCTGTCTCTATGACCAAGATAAATGCCCAACGCCGCAACAGCAATGTAAATTATCGCCACGACTGCCAGGATAACCTTATGCCGCATAGTTTCCCTTTCACAAAAGCCGCCTTCCACCGGTCCTTCCATAGAGTTTACCAACTGCATCACATAAATGGTAAAATTTTTTCGGGAATTTTTCAACAAAATGGCTTCTTCGAGCGTCTATATTTTAGAGAACAGATATTATTAATGTAACGTTAATAACGAAAGACACAAGCTATGGACGCGCAAGATTTAATCAAGATCGGCCGCAAGGCGAAAAGTGAGACTGAGGTTTTTATTAATCGTTACCTTAACGACCGGGCCAAGGGCTGGCCGAAACTCTGTTTTTGCGATTCGCTCTACGCAGGAGCACGCCGGCAGCAGCAGCACAGAGGGCAAAACGGCTATTAATGCCCCGCGTGGATCGATTCAATAATCAAGTCCACATCCACAAACAATCCTTGTCTCTAAATATACAGCATATACAACGATTCTCAGCAGCAAAATGTTAACTTTAATTTTGGAAAAAAGGCAGGCCAATGAATATCCACAGTTGATTTGTGCCCGTCTTTCATCGATTATTTTTGGGAAATCGAAATATTTTAGCTAAAATATTCTGCAACAATAAGCCGATAGGAGCGTTTTATATATGAAAGAACAGATAATCAGTATAGGATTAAATACATCCCGCCGGACATAAAAAAGAAAGTGAGACGGTCATGAGTAATCTATTCTTAGTATTGGCGGTCCTGAGTGCCGGTTGCGGCGTCGTATCCTCGATCGTAATCGCTTCATTTCTATCCAGGCATGGTATTAAGATCAATTACCTGTTCATCAAAGTTCTTATACTCAAATACATCCATCAGTACCGCAAGATCACGCTGCAGGAGACCGGAAAACCGGGATTGTGGTTTTATTCTTACTTAATATCAATGAATTTCGCCCTGGTTTTTGCTATTATCGGCATCGTACTCAAGGCAATCTGATTCCATATACGGCCTTAAAAGGCCTCGAACTTTTCTCCTTTGTCAATAATCAAACATCAATACCTGAGTATAGTGGGGAATCACGGAGATTTTTCCGGAATTCACTTAACATCTAACGTATAATATCGTATCATATGTATCAAACTTAATATTTATTTAGTAATGGAGAATGGTTGATAGTGAATAGTGAGAGGACAAATCGTAAGTTTATGCCTTATTCCTTATGCTCTTATGCTCCTTGGATCATTTGTGCCAAACGAAGCAAAAAATGCAAAACAAAGCCAATTCAAACCCAATTTCAAGAGCCCACACTATTGTAAAATGATCAACAAGATCAGAAAAAAGTGGAAAAATAGCGAAAACCGATATTTTTATGAAAACAGGCTCTTTTGGCATTAATCTTTGTCGAATATACAGATATATCAGATTATCTGGAGATTCGCACTTGGCCAAATGTCCAAATGCTGAATTCACAAGCTCGTTATTAGCTCAAAAACAACGTTTCAGACCAAAATCAGAAAAAAAATATCCGCTAAAATCCGGATTTTTGAAGAATTTGGGAACATAAAGTGATAAAAGGCTCATTTTATAGGGATAGAAAGCTCGATTCGGCTGCCGATCTGAAAATAAGGCTGATTATTTTGAGCTTAGTGTGGAATTCTGGAGATTTTAATGCTATAATCAAGCGTTCACGTCCGAAAATAACGTTTTTCTGCCGGCTGCGAACACAAGGAGAGCTAATGAGCGAAACGAGCGTACTATTGAAGGCGTATTACGAAGCCCTGTATGAACGGCTGGAGGCCCAGAAAGAGATTCTGGCGACAAAAATCGACGAATTACTCGCCGAAGAGATAGAAAAACGCGGATTTATTGGCTTTGACGAGGAAAAATACAAGGCGTACCGTGATGCCTGCCTGGCGTTTATAGATGAGCGTATTGAGGCGTATAATCCGATTGGGATTCAATATATCTATAATCGAAGCAGTGCCAAGGAGGTCATTGAATTGGAGTTACAGCTCAACTGGTATGACAGCCGGAATGAGTTTCAATTTTTGGTGGAGACGGCACGCAGCAAAGCGGTGGAGGATTTGACGGAGGAACAATTACGGCCGGTGGCCGAGGAGATTATCGCCGAAGTCGGAGTATTCCCGGACAGAAGCATAATTTCTGCTTATGAAGCACAGCCGGGCCTGAACAAGCTGCCGGATTATATCGTGGCACGAACTATTGAAGAGGTTATTGTCTGAGCAGGGGGGCTGAGTTTTCAACTTTTTTAGTTTGCTCTTGCCGTTAACTTTTTATTTGTTTATCCTGCTTTTGGCTTTTAACGTTGTCTGTATTTATGATAATATCGGATTATCCTCTTGAAAGGATATTAGGAATAATTCATGGCATTTGTAAATTCATCAAACCGTGTTCTGTTTTTCGAGGAAGGAGTTAACTCATGAAAGTTTTCACACGCCGAGATTTTATGAAAGGTTCGATCACAGCCGGTGTCGGTCTGGTAATGGCAAGCCCATTTTCCCGTGTACGCGGGGCGAATGATGACATTCGAGTGGCGGTAGTTGGGATCAAAGGTCGGGGTGGCTCGCATATCAAGGCGTTCGACAACATATCCGGAGTTCGGGTCGCAGCGCTGTGTGATGTGGATAGAAATGTACTGGCCGACCGCGCCAAGCCGTTTAAAGAGGCCAACAAGCCTGTCGATACCTATGTCGATATTCGCAAGATGTTGGAAGACAAGAATATTGATGCTATATCCATTGCCACGACTAATCACTGGCACTCGCTGGCGACTATCTGGGCCTGCCAGGCCGGCAAGGACGTTTATGTCGAGAAGCCGTGCAGCCACAATGTCTTCGAAGGCCGCAAGTGCGTCGAGGCCGCTCGCAAATATAAACGTATAGTACAGCACGGCACACAGAGCCGTTCCAGCAGTAGCTGGGCGAAACAGGTAGCCGCAGTCGCAAGCGGCAAGTACGGCAAGCTGCTGGTATCCAAGGCATGGGCCTCCAAGAATGGAAGCGGGCGATGGAGCATTGGGTTTAAAGAGACCAAGGAGCCGCCGGAAAATCTCGATTTCAATATCTGGCTCGGCCCGGCACCAAAACAGCCGTACCATGAGAACATAGTCCACTACAACTGGCACTGGTTCTGGGATTTTGGAAACGGCGAGATTGGCAACCAGGGCGTGCATCAGATGGATATCGCCCGCTGGGCCATCCCCGGCGGCAGGCTTCCAAGGAGCGTAATCAGCATGGGCGGCCGATGGGTGAACTCGACGGAGGGCCATCCGCCGTTTACCGATCAGGCACAGACTCCCAACTGCCAACTGACCGTGATGGACTTTGGCGGGCCGTTGCTCGTTTTCGAGGTCATCGGTTTGGTCGACAGGGCGGGCCTCGACGGTAAAAAATATCCGAAGAAAGTCGGCAACGAATTTTTCCTTGAGGAAGGAGTAATCAAGGAGGATGAGAATGAGCAAACGAAGTTCTTTCCCAAAGGCAGCAACAAGGCTGAAGACCTGGTGGATGTTGACGTCGAGATGGGTCCCGGCGACATTTTCGAGAACTTCATCCAGTGTATGCGCACCCGCAACCGCAAAGATCTCCATGCCGGGATAAACAAGGCGCATCTGTCTGCGGCGTGCTGCCACCTGGGCAATATCTCCTACCAACTGGGCCAGCAAGTTTCCGGCACGAACAGGCCCGATGTGCTCGACAAGCACGAGGAAGTCGCCAAGTCCTGGGAGACGATTGAACAGACCGTAAAGGGAACCCTGGGCCTTGATTTATCGAAGAACACCTACAATCTCGGCCCGATGCTGAAGTTCAATCCCAAGACCGAAAAATTCGTGGGCAATGCCCAAGCCGATAAGCTGCTTACGCGGCCGTATCGAGCGCCGTTCGTTGTCCCCGAAAACGTATAGTATCGGCTGTTATTCGCGGGCGGTTATGACAACCTGTTCGGCCGGCGACAGCGGCTGGCCTTGTGCGTTACTCAGGCAGAGAACTTCGCCGCTAAGGGTCGATATATAGAGCCGGCCGTTGGCTGCGATAAGACCGTCGAACCGTGGGACGAAGTCGAGACTGTAGGCGGCGAGCTTTTCTCCGCCGTCACGAGAGACGGCCACAAGAAATGCGCCGCGCTTGCCCTCGAAAGCAGCCGATTGTTCGGCAAGCTTCTTCTGAGTCGCGGGATCAAGCAGTGTCTTTACGGCTTCATCTTCGTCTTCGACGTCGGGAGGACCGGCGGCAAAAAGCGCTTTTTCTGTCAGCACCATCGAGTTGATCTGGACCGAAATATCGTCGGACCAGTCCGGCACGAACCGTGTGACCGGCAATGCCTTTGATCCGACCCGTTTGCCGGCTTTCTTGACGGCTTTTCGCTCGGTGCCCGCTTTGACAATTTCGGGTTGCTTTTTCGCGGCGAAAAGGTTGAATTCGAGCGGCGTCGACCAGCGGTAATACTGCCAGAGCCGGCCGTAGCCGTAAACCGTTTTGTCGTCGTAGACAAGAGGCCGACCGGCGGGAATCAATCGACCCGCCTGGTGATAGCCGCCGGCACCCGACGCCCAGGCCCGGCCGTAACCCCAGTATGTCCGGTGCCACAGGGAATCGTCGAGAAAACCCGTTGGACAGAAAAGGTGCAGGTCGTCGCCCTGTTGCTCTTTGACAGGAATATAAGAGACGTACTTGCGTTTGCCCTGCAGGTCGAACGGCAGCGATCTCATATACACGTACTTGCCGTCACTCGACAGGATATCGGGCAGGGCCACGGGCATATTCAGGCCCTGGATGTGAACCTGCAGGTTCTCCTGAGAGACGGGGTCCTTGTCATCGAGAATCGTTTCGGAGAGCTTGTGTCCGGTTTTCGGATCGAGCCGCAGCATCCGCAAACCCCCGTCGACGAACATCGAGCGGCCGGCAACGCAGTAGAGCACGTCGTTCTGCACCAACACGCTGCCGTGAACGGGCCATAGCGATTCGATCTGATCGTAGGCCATCATCCGCCAGTCCTCCGGTGCGGCTCGATACCGCCAGGCGAGCTTGCCGTCGCCTGCGTTCAGGCAGTAAACGTGACCATCGGCGGAACCGAACAGGGCCCGGCCTTGCCAGATCGTCGGCGGCGAATCGACACGACCGCCGGCTGTGAAGTTCCAGACCGGTTCGCCCGTATCGGCGTCGAGCGCGTGAACGCTGTGATCGTCGGCCGAGGCGACGAAAAGTTTGCCGCCTGCGACGACCGGCGTGCTGAGTTTGCCGCCCAGTTTGCTGCGCCACATTCGCTTGAGGCCGGCCGGCTGGACCGTTGTGTTGACGGCTCCGCTTCGCCCGACATCATGCCGGAACGTCGGCCAATCAGCGGGATTTTCGATTTGCGATTTTCGTATTGCGATTTGACTGTAGGCGGGGCCGCGAGTGAGACGCTCGGCATCCGGCACCTCGCGACGAGTCTGCATTGTCGGTGAAGGCGGCGCCAGGGCGGTAAAACCGTAGAGCTTCGCTTCGAGATAACATGCGCACGGGTGCTGCGGCGCGTAGATGAGTCCGTTACAAGGCATGATGCCGTAACTGCACGCACCGCGTACCCAGTGGTGACAGATCCAGTGCTCCGCGGCGTGGTCGATGAATTCGATGCCGGTGCGAGAGAAGAGCAGGTATTTGTCGGTCGCTTTGGCCCGGTAGCAGCGATGGTGGAACCAGTGGGTCTCCACGTCAGGTGTGAACTCGCTCTTGACTTGCCCCGTGAGCGGGTCACGGCCGGTCATGGTGCCCGAGTCGCGACCCTGAGCCACGGCACCGTTCCAGACCAGACCGCCGGCTACGAGGATATCGTCCGGCGTGCCCATGTGTCCGCATGGATGGTGCGGCACCTGCCATAAAGTTTTGCCGTCCTTAATCGAAAGGGCAAACATGGTCGTAATGCGATCCCTGGGTTTCTCGGTGGAAACCTGCCCGCTGTACAGAACCACGTCGTCGTACAGCACGAGTGTCGCGCCGCCGGAGCTTCGCATGCCTTCTTTCTTTGGTAGCGGCTCAGACGCCCACAGGGATTGGCCGGTGCGATGGTCGAGGCATTGGATTCTCCGGCCGTCATGGAAGAGGACACGCTGGTCATCGGCCGCAAGTGACAGCGAGACCAGCCCTGATTCTATCTGCCACAGCACCCGGCCGGAGTCCGGGTTTATTGCCATGATCGTTCGCGGCGCCTGCGTCCAAAGCGGGTTCGTGACATCCTTATTCATCTCGGTCAGCGTAGCGTAGCGTCTTTTCGGATCGCTCCGTAAGGGCTGATCTTCGCCGGCGACCGACAGGAGCAGCACGCCATCGGGGCAGAGAATCTCCTCGGCCGCCTTGGTTCCTTCATAGGTGCGGATTGTCTTGCCCGTGGCGGCGTCCAGAGCCGACAGCGGAGCATCGATGCCCAGGGTCACGTACACCCGGTCGCCTTTCGCCACCAGGCGGCGAGCCAATAGCTGCGGGCCGCTCTTAAGCCGCCACAGGTGCGGATGCCATAGTTCGATATTTCGTTTCCAAAGCAGCTTGCCGTTGAACGCGTCTCGTGCGATCAGCCGCCACTTGGGTGGGATGAGAATGGATGCCCGGGGTGCTTCGTCGAAAATGTAGAAGATTCGCCCGTTCGCCGAGACGACCGCACTGACACTCGACATGTGGTCGTGCTGCCGTGCGTAAAGCGGCCCGGCCAACCACTGGTACCGGCTCGGCGGCTCGATGACGCTGTCGTGGGCGACGGCGTTATTGCTGGGATCGTGAAGGTAGTGCGTCCACTCGTCGATCTCCGGCGGCCGAGGCTTTATACTTTTCTCCCAGCGGCCATCCGACTTGAGATAGGCCACACCGTTGGGCGCCAGGATGCGCATGACCTCGGAGTTCAGCACGCCCCCGAGGTCATCGGAGACGACAAGGTTGACCGAGTTGTCGATGTAGGGCAGCCGGTCGCCGGAGCAGAGATCTACGGAGACGTTGCCATATTGACCGAGGGATTTGATGTGCCTGCGGGCCGCGGCGACGTTTTCCGGCTTTCTGTCAAGACCATGAACGATATAGCTGTCGTTGGCTCGCAGTGCAGAGGTCAGCTTACCGTCACCACAACCGACATGGACTATCAGGCCACCCTTGATATTGGTAGCGTCCAGAATCTGTTTGGCTTGCTGCGTGTCCGCCCGGCCGGGTGTGATAAACAACGTCAATACCGAAATAATGATTGCAATAATCCAACGGTTCTTTGCCTGGTGAGTCCACATGATAATCTCCTTCAACCTGACATTCTCAATTCATGTTTCAAATACAATCATGCATATTATTTCTATATCGTACCAAAAAAGCTATTCAACTCCAATAGTTTTAGCCTTGAGAAACATTCCGCCGATGTTCAGAGTCTCTGTAAAATGATGCCGCCAACGATGAAAATGAGGCCGACAAGAGTTGATGGAAGAATCTTCTCACCTACTGCAAAAGAAATCAATACGAGCGAAAGGAAAGGCACCATAAAGATCAGGTTTGTTACATGTGCGGTCGTTTTCGAGAGTTTTAATGCTTTGAGCCACAGCAGGAATGTGATTCCCATTTCGAACAGTCCCACATAAACGCCTCCGAGCAAGCCGGGCAGATTCGGGATGTGCACGCCCCCCAGGAAAACCATCAAGAAAAATGTCAGAATCGATCCGAATGCGAAATTAAGAAAAAGTCTGACCACTTCGTCGCGTTTATCGCGCACGTTATAAATCCAGAACAGCGCCCAGATAATCGAACTGCCCGTTGCCAACGATACGCCGAGGGTATCGGTGAACTTGAATCCGAAAATGTCCCCGCGAGTTGCAATGACAAAAACACCCACGAAACTGATAGATGTCGCGATAATATCTTTGGACCTGATTTTCTGTTTGAGCAACGGTATCGACAATAACACGAGCGTTATCGGCCAGACAAAATTCAGCGGCTGGGCCTCCTGGGCCGGGAGTATCGAGTATGCCTTGAATAGAACGGCATAGTAAAGAAAGGGATTCAGAAAACCCAGAAGGGCGGAATACAGGTAGTCTCTTCCAGACAGGGCTTTGACCAGATTCAGCCTGTTCGAAAGCAGAATGTATATGAAGAAAGCGCCGGTCGATGTGATCGACGCATAAAACAACAGCGAAAAAACGTCTATATAGCGAAGTGAAATCTTGAAGGCCGACGCGGAAGTGGCCCAGAACAGAACGGCAGCAGAAGCACACAAATAAGCCCTTTTTTGATTTTCCATATTCGTCCAAATAGCCAGGTCTCTGAGAAAAATTTGGGCCGTTTTACAATGGCAAATCGCGGCGGGACCAGATTATGCCGCCGAGCACGGTGGAGACTGCAAGCAGTGACAACAGGACACACATGTCACCGACGGGCCACCCGGATTTGCCGAATATCGCAGGGCTGTCAACGTAATTGAAAATAGTCGTGGGCTCCAGCCATTTCATTCGAGGCCACCAGTCGGCAATAATCGAAATAAAATAGCTCACGACCAGATAAGCAACCGTCAGCGACACAGCAAGGCCCCGGCGGAAACATGCCGCCGCCAGCAGCGCGATGCCTCCGACGGCGCTGGCGAGCATTCCGCCAACGATCGCTATTTTGAAAAATGGATACAGGGGGACCGCTTGATCGAAGTCATACAACCTGGTTGCGGCAACCGTCCCGGTAAACATCACGATGACAAGGGCGTACATACCGGCGACGGTGATAAGCCCCGCGCAGATGTAGACGTGCGTTTTTGTGGTTTGCCGACTCAGTATCAGTTCCATGGTCCCTCTCTGTACCTCGCCGGCAAGCAGGGCGGTAGGGACGCCCACGGCAAAAAGCATATATAAGAGTAAAACGAAGGGCTCTTGATAACCGATGGCAATCAGGCTGGCAATATTTCCAAATTGCAAAGCATCGCCGCCAATAAACGCTTTGATAAAAGGGAGCATGTCAATATACTGAAGCATTGCTTTGACACGCTCGTTGTCGTGCACAATGCCGCAGACAGCTATCTGAAAAAGGAATATCATAAATGCGATCAGGCACCAGGCCGGCAGGATACGGAGTGTCCAGAACCGCAACAACCGAAATGGGAACGGAGAACGGTTGTTATCACTCATAACCGGCCTCCTTTTTGGTAATACTGAATGAAGGCATCTTCCAGTGACGTCTGCGGGGTGGCGATGCGGTCGACCGGGAACCGGGCGAGCCACTTCAACACAGCGTCGGCAGAACCGTGGTAGGCAATGTGGAGCGATTCTGCGTCCTGTTCAATCACCCGTATCCCCTCGATGTGCTCGGCAGGCAGGCGAGGGACTTCGGCTCCCTTGGCAAACCAGACTTTGAGATGTCTCTTGCCTTGCTGGACTATCTTTGAAATAGGGGCCAGCTCGACCAGACGGCCCTCGCGCAGGATGGCCGCTCGCCCGCATGCGGCGGCAACCTCACTGAGATCGTGAGAGGACAACAACACCGTCGCGCCGGCATCTGCGACTTCGCGAATCAATTCCAGCACAACCTGTCGAATCAGCGGGTCGAGTCCGATTGTGGGTTCATCCAGTATAAGCACTTCGGGCTGATGCTGAAACGCATAGACGACTCCGACCTTCTGGCGATTGCCTTTTGACAGCGCGCCAACTCGTCGATTCAGGTCGAGGTCAAGCCTCTCGGCCAGTTCCTCCTGCCTTTTGGCTATGTTGCCGTCGCCGCCCAGTGCACCTAAGATTCCAAGTGACTTTCGCGCCGTCAGTCCCGGCCAGGTGCGAAAATCGCCGGGCAGGTAGCCGATACGGGTGTGCTTGGTAGCTCGGCCCGCCACTACGCGGTCGCCCAACAGGCGGCACTCTCCTCGCGTAGGTCTGAGCAGGCCCATCAAACAACGTATGGTTGTTGTCTTGCCCGATCCGTTGGGTCCAAGATAACCGAATATCTCGCCTTTTTCGATGCCGAAGGACAAGTCCTCGACGCCCCTGGCTGGGCCGTACCGTTTCGTCAGTGTCTTTACTTCAAGTGCCTTCATAGAAATCTCTTATGTCTGTTTCGGATATATTGTCTTCAATTGTCTGTCTTGTGTCCAGCGGAAATAGCAGCGATGAGAATGTTCATCCGAAAGCTTTTAGTGATCAAGACATGTGAGCTTCAAGCTTGCCTATCATTCTGTCACTTTAGCAGACTTGTGATTCGTTTCTTGGCAGCGATAAACCGCATTAAATAGAATAGCCCGACACCAATACCTGCCGCAACAAGATGTGCTATCGTTGTAATTGCGGGAAAGGAGACCATATAATAGACAATACCTCCGAAACCGGTACCAAGTGCAACGAAAACAAATCCTCGCCTATAACCTGTTCTGCCGAGATTGCCTCCCGAATAATCTATTAGCAGGTAGCCCATTATCATACACCAAATAAGGGACACTCCGACCACTGATATCCCCACAGCTCGTGCTGCAAACCACACAGCAACTTGGACAATGACAGCAATGGCCAGGCATCCCAGCCATGCACGGCTTTCTTTTCTTGGCGCTCGATTGTAGATGAGTAGAAAGGGCATGACTACTAATAAAATCAAGGCGTAATTGATGATGATATGAAGGGTCTGACCTTCGTAGGTCAAACCATTTATGATTACTTGAAGCATATCGTTCATATTGTTTTAGTTTATCAGGGACAGGGATCTGTTGATATCAATGTTACTACTATTAATATGTAGAAATCCTTTCTTCTTATGTTTTTCTTTCCTGCCTTGCACAACAGCAAGCAACTAAACCTGCCGGTCTTCAGTTTAAAAGACCGGCAGGATCTTAATTGAGTTCAGGGCAGCAGATTTTTCCCTATATGCCTCCTATGATCGGTAGAGGCTACGGTGAGGGCCGGTTGTCCTGCTCGGCCTTGATTTTCTCAATACGTTTGCGTGCGTTCTTAAGTGGGTACAGATTATCGGGCTCATGTAGTAAACCTTCGTATATAAGAATGCACTTCTCATAGGCCTCCAGGGCCTTTTCGTTTTGCCCTAATTCTTCATAAGCACGTCCAAGAGCATAATGAGCATCGTCGAATCCCGGCAGATGGCTAAATTCGCTGATATGTTTCAGGAAAGTGTCCAACATCTTGTCAAATTGCCCGATCTCCGGATAACACATTCCCACCATGTATAACATATCGGCGCCAACCTTGCCGTTATCCAGAGAACCATACTGTTCATAGCCCTGTTGATAGAGTTTCAATGCTTCGGCGAATTTCTTCTCCACGAACAACTGTCCGGCACGGTTGTACAGGGCCCGGCTTTCCTGGAAGCCTTTTTCGTTGAGGATGTCGATGTCATAATCCGCCGGCACCTTAAAGGCATCAGAGGGAACCTCCTGATTGTATGTAAATGTCTGTGCATTCATACAGGGGTACCCCTTCAACAACACCGTCGCAGTTTGTATCAATTTACTCTCAGCATCGACGACAATGGAATATGATGTATCAGAAGGATAGCTGCAGGTCACAAGAATCTGCTTCTTACCGGTGCCGGGATCATATTGAACTACCTGCTTCCAATCCTCACTAAACTGTCGCAGAACCCAGAACATCTTACCAGTCAGCCAGGGACTGAACTCCGCACTCTTGTACCAGATTTGCAGTTCGGCAAAGTCAGAACCATCTACGATGTTGACGGATTTTTCTTTAGGTCGACACTCATACGCTGTTTTCCCTTCGACTATGACGATCCGCTTATCACATTCGAATCGCATCTTGAGTTCTTCAGAGTCCTCGTCGGGAAATTGGACCCAAAAGTCAAAATCCAATATCTCAGGATCGGAGTCAGGACCCCAGAAACACTCTCCCTTAATGTGCAGCGTCTCAAGCTTCTGAATCGCCGCTATTGTCTGTTCCACCGACCATGCTGTGCCGGCGAACCTGTCAAAAGTCGTTAATACAAACGCCACAACGAGGACCGCCGCAGCGCTTGCTAATTTTACTGTTTTGGTTCTCATAATTTTTCTCCATTTAGAAATGGGGTGAATCCGCTGATCAGCGGCCACCGCCTGTCTCATGCTTGTGGAGGCATCGCAGAGAATACGCTCGTCCATCCGGCTCTTGTCGGATCCATCAGCAGGCTCTCGATACGTCTTGCGCAGCAGTTCTTTGATTTTCTCGGCTCGATTCATATATCCACCTCACCATTCAAAAGGGACTGTAATTTCGCAAGCCCATAACGGTACCGACTCTGAATAGTATTGATCGAATCGCCGGTTTGCCGGGCAATCTCGCGAAAACGCAGGGAACCTAACACGTGTAAAACGACGACCTGGCGCTGCTCATGCTTCAGTTGGGCCAGGGCACAAGCCAGAATACGACGTTGCTCTGTGTGTCCTACCGCCTGTGAAGG
>JBARRE010000425.1:0-5459 GCA_049644065.1 Sedimentisphaerales bacterium
AGTAGGGTGGGCCGATCCATATCTAAGGAAACTTGCTGCTAAGACTTCTCTACTCAAGGAGAAGGGATGGGGAGCCTCTGTCGATCTTTCCCTGCACTCATCAACCGGCAATACTGAGGAACAGTCAACGCGGTTTGGTAGTAACATAGAGAGAGAGCTGATTGATACAAAAGGTACACTGGACACATCCTATTATCATAAACTCAAGGAAGGCGAGATAACGGACAACAAGCTCACCCTTGGTATGGGACGTGACTGGCTTTTACCGGAATCACTCTGGTTTTACTTTTTGCAGGGCCGATTTGACTATGATGAGTTTGAATCATGGCAGAAAAGGGCAAACGGACAGATTGGTCCAGGCTATCATCTCATTAAGACAGACGATATCAACCTGGACGTTAAGTTGGGCCTTGGTGCACGCAAGGAATGGGGTTCTAAGAACAACAACCCGAAATTCGAAGGGCTCATCGGAGGAGATTTCGAATGGGAGATTACTGACAAACAGATATTTACGTTCTCGCCGTATTTCTTCCCGGTTGTTGGCGATCTCGACGATTACAGGGCGAGAATCTCAGGAGAATGGCGCTTCTTGTTCGACAAAGAGATGAACTTGAGTTTTCTGATAGGGACCTTGTATGAATATCAGTCCATCGTGGATCCTGAAAAGCAGCATGGAGACCTAAGAGTATATTTGGGATTACAGTTTGGATTTTAGCAGTGTACTGACTGTTCAAGTTTAACCTTGATCTCTTGCAGGCAGGGCGCATGCTTTAGGGTCTTGATGAGGCACACGAAAGGCGTTTATGATTTGAAATAGAGGACTATATTGAAAGGGACCGGAAATGAAGATTTCTGTAGTTCTGTTGCTGGCGTGTTTAATTTGTCTCTCGGCAGGTTGCGCAAAGTACTACTATCAAGAAGGAAAGGCTTTCGATGAGTGTGCGAAGGACCGGGCGGATTGCTTGTCCGAACTTAAGAAACGTCTCGCCGTGGAATCGTCAAGGCCTGGCGCTTATGAATACAAGTTCATGGAAGAATGTATGAAGCTCAAAGGATATAGGCTCGTTACGGAAAACAAGCTACCTCTTAATGTCAAACGCCTGGATCCCGATAGTAACTTTAGCGGGTATCTCTACGGGTATCGACGAGGCATAGCCGGCACCGTGGACGAGGAGTTATTGCCATTTTTTGGCAGTAGAGATTTGACCTTCTTAACAAGACTATTGGTATCCAGAAGTTTGTCATAAATAATTATCAAAACTATCTTAACGCCAACTTCTACAAAAAAACTGTGAAATTATGGCGAGTAGCTGGCATAGAGTAAGCTTTCTGGAGAAATTACTGTTTAATCAAAAGGATTTGTGGAAGAAGGAAATTGTCTGTAAAATTCAGTCACATGCGCAAGTGGTTGCATGTGATTCTACAGAAGTGAACATTGGATGAAACATGGCGAGAAACAGCAGACAATCCGATGCTGGGAATGTCAAAAACAGACAGGAAAAGCAAGAGTTAGAAGAACGCATACGGTTCGAGAAGCTACTTTGCACTCTTGCTGCGACCTTCGTCAATTTGCCTTCGGATGCAATAGACAAAGGAATTGAGCATGGGCTTGAGCTTATTGTGAGATTTCTCGGAGCAGATCGTGGAGTGGTATTGCAATTCTCAGGGGATGGGATAACCCTTAAAGTAAGTCATTCTTATATAGCTCCTGGTGGCAAGCCATTGCCGTCTACCACTATTACCGAAGGTCAACGTCACCTCTGGTATACGGAAGCACTCAGGAATGGGGAAATGGTGGCGTTGGAGAATCTTCCGGATGATTTACCTAAGGAAGCCCTGGTCGAGAAGCGATTCTGTATTGAACAAGGTCTTAAATCGCATATTTGCATTCCGCTATCGATGGGGAAGGCTTTGCCTAAAGGCGCGATAGGATTCGGCTATATGCACGGCAGACGGACCTGGCCAATGCAATGGCTTCAGCGAGTCCGGTTTGTTGGACACACCTTAACTTTTGCTTTAATGCGCAAGCAAACAGAGAAAGAACTTCATGAAGCATTGGCTGAAATAAAGGAACTGAAAAAACGCCTTGAAGCGGAAATTGTGGAAGAAATCAAGGTAGAATACAGCTACGGAGAGATTCTGGGTCATAGCAACGCCATTAAGACTATCATGAGCCAAGTGGAACGAGTTGCACATACAGATTCTACGGTTCTCATCCAAGGCGAAACCGGCACGGGGAAAGAACTTCTGGCCCGGGCGATCCATAGTCTGAGTCCTCGCAATGGAAAGGTAATGGTAAAAATCAACTGTGCAGCTATACCTCCGACATTGATAGAGAGTGAACTGTTCGGTCGTGAGAAAGGGGCTTATACCGGAGCTTTGGCAAAACAGATTGGGCGATTTGAACTTGCTAATGGCAGCACGATTTTTCTGGATGAGATAGGTGAGCTTTCTGGCGAGCTTCAGGCAAAACTTCTTCACGTATTGGAGAACGGCCAGTTTGAACGCTTAGGCAGTCCGGAAACCATTAATGTAGATATTCGAGTTGTTGCCGCTACCAATAAGGATCTTGCTACTGCTGTACAAAACGGTGACTTTAGAAAGGACCTGTATTACCGTCTGAACGTTTTCCCCATTGAAGTTCCGCCGCTGCGTCAGCGACGAGAGGATATTCCCATACTGGTGTGGTCGTTCGTACAGGAATTCTCGGACAAAATGGGCAAGAAAATCAAGATGATACCGGGCAAAACTATGGAACAGTTGCAAAGTTATACATGGCCTGGAAATGTGAGGGAGTTAAGAAATGTAATAGAACGCGCAATGATTCTTACCAAAGGGACATCATTGCACGTTGACATACCGCAGTCTATCGATTCCATACATCAGCAAGACATGGGGCTCGAGGAATTCGAGAAGAGCCACATCATCGATATATTGTCAATAACTGGTTGGAAGGTGAGGGGTAAAAATGGTGCAGCGGAACTTCTGCGACTAAAACCATCAACCTTAGAGTCTAAGATGCAGAAGTTAGGAATCAAGCGTCCTCAGAGCGTCTAAGTAAATCCCCGACATTTCAGGTTGCCCACGATATATCAGGTGATAGCGACCTTTTCATTCCGATCTATCAAATCATATTCGTTGATATAAATCTATATTTTCCAAAACGTTACAACTTTCTTAAGGTGTACCGTTTTTCTTGGCACGCATTTTGTTAAAGAACAAGTGGAAAGTTAATCCGGCTTTGGCGGTGAGGTGACGAAAAAGTGTGGCGTTCTTTGACATAAGTAAGAAAGAGCTTCTCCATAACCGGGCTTGATGGCCGAAGAAGACGAACGTGAGATAAAGCAAGGTCTTCAAGTCCGGGAAAAAACAAACACGCTTTTACGTGATAATAATAAACAATATTTGAGACAAAAATCTCTGCCAGTTAATGATTTGGCTTCGGGAGCGTTTAATGGTGACAACGTTTGACTTGTTGGTTTTGCTGGCAGGGATTTTTTGAAAGTGTGGATGAACTAACCACCTACTGACAACTAACGGGCTTTTAAGGAAATCACGAAATGGCAAATACACGTCGCAACGCTAAGACATGGGCTTTGGCTGGCCTTTTCAAACGGATCAACCTTGGAGAAGATCTAAAGCTGCTTCGCAGTGAGGCCAGTCAGCTTGCAAAGAATATAGATCCCAACGATATCGTCGGAGCTGAGCAAACCCTTATTAATGAAGGCTATCCTTGCCGAGTTGTGCAGCAACTTTCAGCAACTTTCGTTCTTATTGGGCTGCACAAAAGAAGGCACAGCAATTCAGGGAGCAAGTTGCCCGATGACCACATTCTACGGAAGATGATGGCCGAGCATGACCTCGTTCGGTGTTATTTGGCCGATTTGAACAGTGTTGCAGTAACTATTCGCTGTCTTAACTGTCTTACTGATGTTAGTTCAGAATTTCGCAATCTTTGCCAGATCATCAGGCATTTGAGCGTCATGACAGAACACATTGAGCGAGAAGAATATATCATCTTCCCATGCTTAACGAAGTTAGGCTGGATGGGCCTTTGCCAGACTGCGCAAACCGAACATGCTAAAATCAGAATCGATCTTGACAATCTTGTCGCGCTGATAACATCTTTCAACGAGATCAGGCTTGAGGATTTTAAGACTTGGCTTATTACGATTGTCCAGCGATTATCCCCGATAATGCTGGAACACTTTTCTTGCGAAGACGATCTCCTTTGTCCCATCTCCCTGGTAGTAATTGATGATGTTAAAGTCTGGAAGTCGATAAAGGCGCTCTGCGATGACATAGGATATTATTGAGGTGCTCATGCGTAATCGTGGTTGAGCACTTATAAACTTTGTTAGGAATAGTATTGTATCGAAGTTAACTGGCGTAACATCACTTTTAATCAGGAATGTGTAAAGGAGTCATAAAAATGATTAGGTGGACTACTCCCTCAAGATGGAAACGTATCGTCGTAGATATTGATACTCAAAGGTGTTTTTTTCCGGATAATGGCAAGGCTCATGTTCATAACAATAGAACTGTTCTTGCAAATATACGAAGAGTAATGGCCTGGACACGGTTAAAACATATATATGTGGTCTCAACTAAACAGGTTCCTGTCTGCTACTGTAATTTCCGAGGAGATGACACTAATAGCTTGAACAAAATCGGTTATACCCTTCGCAACAGGCGTATTCAGTTCGATGCCACTGATTGTACCGATCTGCCGAATGAGATTTTAGAGCAATATGACCAGGTTATATTATGCAAACGATGTATTGATCCATTTGAGGAACCACGAGATGACAGAATGTTAACTGAATTGGAAGCTGATGAGTTTATATTAATCGGCTCACTTGTAGAAAGAGCTATAAAGGCCACCGCACTTGGCCTCCTGGCCAGGCGGAAAAACGTGAGAGTATTGGTTGATGCAGCTTGTTCAGGCAACAAGGCTGCAGCTAAGATCGCACTGCAACAGATAAGAGCGAAAGGTGCAAAACTCCTCGACACCCAAACACTTCTGGGCTCTTCCGCTCTGCACTTGGCGAGAAAACAGTCGTACCCCAATTTTTAACCGAAAAAGACAAATTCAAAAGCGATTTGAATCCTTGACATCATACGAGAACAGTCGGGTCACTAATGCTCGGGTAAACAACCATACTGCACGAGCGTAGCAGTCACCCTACCATAGCCACTAATTATGGCCCCATTTTCACGCGTTGCAAAACGCCATAATTCTTCGCCAAAATCTTGACACCAAAATGTCTCCACAGATGCTAATTTTGCCCAGATCTACCGCAAACAAACATGAGTTTCTTGCCTAAAAATGTAGATTTGAATAAAAATTGGTATTGTCCCACAAGCTGTTGGAAAACAGTATCGTGTTAAAATGCGTTTATCGCATTAGGGCTACCAGCAGCTAATAAAGCGGCTCCGAGAGTCTCCCAGAGCCGCAC
>JBARRE010000426.1:0-15880 GCA_049644065.1 Sedimentisphaerales bacterium
ATGTATTTCCCTATGTGAAGCAGGTGACCGATTTTTTACTTACGAATGAGGAGCAAAAAAAGCTGTTTTCAAGGGTTGTTGCGGTAGAATATCCGCGAAAAGGTATATGGTCGGTCGGTTTTGTTACCGGTTCCGGGCTTGAGAAAGTCGTCAACAGCGTCAAAAGAGAATTTCTCACTGTTCTTATACCTACTTCGCCAACCCCGTTTACGGGTTTTGTGATAACGATTCAGAAAAAGCAGACTATCGATTTGGATATGACAATAGAGCAAGCGTTGAGATTTATCGTTAGCGGCGGAGTTATAACGCCAGGCAGCGAGAAGGCTGTAGCGGCTTTGCCGAAGACCGGTTCGGAAGAAGTGCGATAAAAACAGGTTATGTAGAAACCTCAGAAAAATAATTAAGGAGAATAATATTGCTTTTTACAATTAGCGGTAAACATATCGAAATAACAGAAGCTCTCAGAAAGCACGCAGATGAAAAGACTTCCAAGCTGCCCAAATACTATAATAGTATCAGTCGGGTCGAAGTGATTATAGACGGCAACCAGGGTGGCAATACGAACGTGGAGATTATTGCGAAGGCCGAGCACGGCAAGATTTTTGTTGGTAGCGAAACAGGCCAGGATGCCTATCGGTGTATTGATATGGCCGTTCATAAGCTTGAAAGACAGCTAAGGAGAGTAAAGAGCAAGGAGCGGGACAACAAGCACTCAGGCAGTCACCCAGACAGTTACCCAGACGATTACCCAGACAGTCCGGAATTAACGTAGGTCGCCATATTTACGGTATATGGTTTTTGATTTGGCCGGTTAGGCGTTTTAAGGATAATATAGGGAAGATAAGATGAAATTTAAGGATATTGTCTGTTTTGAGGCAGCAATTACAGAATTGCAGGCATCCGACCGTGACGGTGCGATAGTGGAGCTTGTTTCGTCGCTTGATGAAGCCGGCAGGTTCGAAAAGGGCAAATGTGAAGGAATTGCGAGGGAAGTAATAAAAAGAGAAAAGGAAGCCAGCACCGGATTAGGCAAAGGCATTGCTGTGCCTCATGTAAAGCATAAAGCCGTTAAAGACGTAATTGCCACAATCGGGCAGAGCAGTAACGGGATTGATTTTTTCGCTCTCGACAAACAGCCGGTTTATTCGGTAATCCTTTTAATCAGCCCTGTGGACGACCCTGACAAGCATTTACAAGCGATGGAGAGTGTTTTCAAACATTTGCAACAGGAGCGGTTCCGCAAATTTCTCAGGCAGTGCCGTAGTACCCAGCAGATTGAAGACCTTCTCAATGAAGCCGATGAAGATCCATCTTTGTAGTAATGTAGTCTGATTGGTATAAGATGGGGAAACGGGATCGTAAAGATGCAGGCGGAAGAAGATATATTGGAAAACGTGGAGTACGATGCGGAAATTGAGATAAAAAACGCCGAAGGACTTCACATGCGCCCTGCGATGAAGTTTGTAGATATCGCAAACCGGTTTGATAGTGAGATTAACGTTAGCAATGGCGAAACTAATGTTGACGGTAAGAGTATAATGCAGATAAGCATGCTCGCTGCCACTTGTGGGACGAAATTAAAAGTCAGAGCTAAGGGTCCGGATGCCCAGGAAGCAATTAATGCTTTGAAAGAGTTAGTGGAAGAGAAGCATTTCGATGAGCCGACACCAAAAAAATAGCGAACAGCAGGTATAAGCGAAATAAGAGAAGCTCACTATGGAAATCAAAAAGGGCATAGCTGTTTCGCCGGGCATTTCTATTGCCGAGTCGATGATTATTGACTCCGAAGATTATCGCATTCCCCGCCGGCCAATTAAGCCTTCTCAGCGGATGTTTGAGATTCAGCGCACGAGAAATGCGTTCAAGGATGCGATCGGTGAATTGACTGAGCTTGAGTCTGCTCAGGACCAGACCGAAGGCGGCAAAATCAAAGATATTTTCGCCGTACATTTGCGTTTTCTTCACGACAGAAGCCTGCGAAAAAAGATAACGGATTTGATCCATTCCGACCTGGTGACAGCGGAGTATGCCGTATCTACTGTTGTTCGTGAAATTGCATCACATTTTAGCAAGCAAAAAGATGCTTATATGAGCGAACGGGCGGCGGACATCTACGATATTGAAAGGCGTCTGCTCAAACAACTGCTCGGCAAAAAGCGTGAGGATGTCGGACATCTGAAAAAAGAGGTTGTGATTGTTGCACGGGAATTGAGTCCTACTCAAACTGCCGGCTTCGACAGGAAATACGTCAAGGGCATTGCCAGCGATGCAGGCGGACGCACCAGTCACGCTGCCATCGTTGCTCGCTCATTAGGCATACCGGCGGTCGTGGCCCTGGAAGATCTTACGGAATACACCAGCGGCGGAGACATCGTAATTGTCGACGGCAATCGCGGCATCGTCATCGTCAATCCGGATGACGAGACGGTCCGGCAGTACGAGGAGTATTCGAAGGAATTCGCAGAGCTTGAGCACAGACTTGACGCGATCAGGCAAGAGCCCGCCGTCACGCGGGACGGGACTGAAATCACGCTGTTGGGCAATATTGAGTTTCCGAATGAGGCCGAGGTCGTTCTGGAAAAGGGAGGTGCCGGCATAGGCCTGTACCGAACCGAGTTTCTGTATCTTAATACCGAAAGCGAGCCTACCGAACAGGACCATTATGAGGCTTATGCCGAGACAGTTCGCGTTTGCGCCGACAGGCCTGTCGTCATTAGAACGCTGGACCTCGGCGCCGACAAATATACACAAAGCAAGCGGTTTGCCCCTGAGCCCAATCCTTTTTTGGGGCTGAGGTCCATAAGATTTTGCCTGCAGAACCTAACGTTGTTCAAGAAGCAGTTGCGTGCTATTTTGCGGGTTTCGGTTCTCGGCGAGGTCAAGATTATGTTCCCACTTATCACGAATCGCCAGGAGCTTATGCAGGCGAAGATGATTTTGCACGATGTGATGGAAGATCTCGATGAAGAATCCATACCGTACAACAGGGACATTCAGGTCGGCATCATGATTGAAACGCCGTCGGCGGCCTTGACAGCTTATTCGCTTGCCAGCGACGTCGACTTCTTCAGTATCGGAACGAACGATCTTACTCAATATACCCTCGCCGTTGACAGGGGCAACGAATTAGTCTCGATGTTGTATTCGACGGTAGATCCGGCCGTGCTGCGGCTCATCAGGAACGTTATTCAGGATGCACACAAAGCACAAATCGACCTGAGCGTGTGCGGCGAGATGGCGTCCGAGCCGGAGTATATCATGCTGCTAATGGGGCTCGGCGTCAGAACGATTTCGATTGCATCGCCGATGATACCGGAGATAAAGCAGATTATTCGCTCGGTCACGATGGAATACTGCAACAACGTAGCCAGGAAAGTGCTCGGCATGGACTCCGAAAGGCAGATATCAGCCTACCTCCGCAACGCAGCAAGAAAAATACTACCCGAAGCCTTTTAGCCGCTAATTCGAATGACAGATTGACACGGATTTCTTCAACTCGTCGGCAGAAAAATATGCTCCGCAGGTTCATGTTTTGTCATACAGTGCGTATATCAAAGGAGCCGGAATATGAAGAAGACATTACTTATTCTCGCTTTGTCGGTAATCAATAGCTCACTGCTCGTAGTTTATCCCAGCGGCAAGACAACTGTTGCCGACGACCACCATGTCAAGGTACTGGGCTATATACTTGAGCCTGCTGTCGGCAGGAACGTCTTCGGCAACAATGTCAGTTCGCTTGTGCTGGATGCAATCGCTTTGTATGACTCTTTTACTCGATATCCTTTCTGGCTCAGCCGGGATGATGAGCTGTTTAACAAATGGAAAACGGACGAACCGTTTACAGCGCACGAAACTCAAAAATAGGGCGGCAGGCAAAAACAAGTTTTAGGCTCAACTCCTTCAATATTCTTTTGTATGCTTTTTATTTTTCTATCATGGCATTTCCAGAAACACTTTTCCACCTTTTGATTTTGCCATCAGAGGACACGGCTGGCATTCAATTCCAATCTCGCAAAATGAAACCAATACCAATCCGATTGACACTGTGGTCATAATCCAGCATATTCTCGCCATAGCCTGTAAAGAACTGCATATAGCCGCTGACGCGTCTGACAAGGGGGAAACTCCATTCCAACTGCAGGGCCCCCCGATTGTCGCTGAAATGAAGATTGTTACGCAGCATCATACCAAACCTGTGTTTATCCCACAGATAATAACCCCATATCTCGCCGGGCCCCATGTAGTCGTCAATATCCGGATTGTCATCATCTTTTGCACTCTCTGGAATTCGGTACCAGGTATTCAGGAGCAGCGTGAAGTTGCCCTTCTCGAAACCAATGTTGCCCACGATACGGTTCCAGCTCCTGGACAGCGGTTCCGAGCAACCGTTGGATTGATGATTGAAGCCCAGATTAACAGTGCGCGCCCTCATCCCCAGCAGAGGAAAATCGGTGCGAAAATTCAGCAGCATTTCCGGCTCGTAATTGGTCTCGCGGAACGGGGCAGAATCGTCAGAGTTGTAGACCTGCCAGAACGATCGCTGCGTATATCCGACCCACAGGTCCATATCCCTGCCCATGACATCCTGCCAGAGTTTGATCTTCTGACTAATCTGAAACGTCGCTTCCTTCTCCAGGACATCCTGCCCGGTCTGAGCTTTAATTAGGTCGACGTTCGGGTGATTGTTGTACGTATACGGCAGGAAATAGTTGGACCGATGGGTCATGAAAACTTGTTGGCCTCGGGGCTTGCTCTCATCAAGTTCCCACAATTCTGACAGGTAGGATGCATTTCCCGGACTGTGCTGCCCCATACCTACAGCCGATGCGGACTCGTTGGACGTAAGCCGGGCGATCTTATCGTAGCACGCCAACCGCTCCGCCTCATCCTCAATCATGGAGCAATCGAGCCATGTGCGTTGAGTCTCCGCCTGTATTCTGAGCATCGGCACCGACAGCAGCAGAGAAGCAAGAATGATCGTCAAATATTTCTCTCGATCCAGTCTGAAACGTTTCATAGAACATCCCTTAAAAACGATAAGTATTAAACACAAAACGGAAAAGCCGATCCGGCACGTTTTAAAAGCGATAGGTAACGCCGGCAGTAACCGCACCGGCACCCACTAACACATAAGCAACTCCTTGATATTGAACGTTTAATTCAAGTTGCGGTGTTACGGCATAACTAAGATCAATTCCGTCATAGGGAGCAATAATCTACGCTTCATCAACTGTATCAGCAACAGATATAAACATGCCACCCAGCTTATCCAAAAAAGCTATGTGATCCTTTGTAGGCACTGTGCCTCGCCACGTTTAATACCCAACATTGGGGTGAGCAGAAGTCTCTCTATCATAATCGTCATCATTTTCAAAGCTTGTGTACCACTGCCCAAAACCACGTTCTACCGCATGGTGTGGTAAAATTATAACCAAGCGCACCAATCCAGCTCAAACGGACAAAAGATATGTAGCGATTACGCAAATCAAAGATTCCCCTAAAAGGCACACAAATCTATTACGTACCTACGTATTGCTTATCTGAATAGGAATATAATGTCGAAAGGTGACATAATGCAAGTAATTTTTTTTATTGTTCTTGATATCAGATTTTCTTTCTTCAGTCACAGGAATATTTCACAATTTCTTGACTTTTTCCCGACCTTGTGACTGGCTCTGCATTCACTATAGGTGCCGTATTGCGGTCGATTTGGGCTGCGGATGGTGCGATTTCACGTTTATGACCCGAACCGGGATTTCTCATACCAGTCGTTCATCGTATCAATTCGAGTTTTAGGCTAACCTCTTAAATGGATCATATTATTGCCAGAGATGCCGGCAAGCCGGATTTTAACGAAGAAGAACTCAAACTCTTTGGTTCTCATGAGCGAAAAGTTAAAGACTATTTGATAGTCATGATTAAGGATATTGACAGCCTTAAAAAGGAAAGGGATTAAATGGTAAAATTTCCTTTTTTCCTTGCTTGTCATCTGGAAATGCCTATCATTTAGAATTGTTTGTGGATTTTTAGGTTTGTGCAGATCGTACGAGATTACTTGGGGCGCTGAGTTTACGACAAAAATCAATTATTATTGAAAGGAGAAAAAAATGAGGAAAGTTATTCTGTTACTATTATTAATGTTCGTAGGTGGTTGTATATCAACTGCTGAAAAAGAGCAAAACGCTTCAAATGAACGAGAAATGACACTCGGTCTTGCACAGAAAGAAATTCGTGTCGGAATGTCTCAGGCGGATGTGGCAACCGCCCTGGGTTCTCCGAACATAGTTTCAAAAGACAGCGAAGGTAATGAGTCCTGGATTTACGACAAAATAGCCACACAAGTATCTTACGCAAGAGATACTGGTGGGGTATCGGTCGGCGGCGCCGGTATTACTGCGGTAAGCTCCTGGCTGCTTGGTTTGTCTGGGCAAGCTCAATATTCCAAATCCACCGGAACGGAGACCCAAACCCAGAAGACCCTTACCGTCGTGATAAAGTTTGATGAGAAATCTTTGGTTAAAACCCTCTCGTATCATACCAGTAAATTTTAGGAGTTTAGACCGATGAGAATTTTCATAATATGCTTTTGTGCAAGTCTTTTGATCTATTCGGGATGTGGTGCAGTTGGCGCTACTGTGGGAGCAGCAGGTTCTTTGTTTAAGAAAAAGCCTATAGTCAGAACTCAGCTTGAGATACGCCAGATGCAAACACGGGAATTTGAAACATCTGTGACAATGACGGTCTTGAAGGCAATGTTAAATGTTTTACAAGATGATGGTTATATTGTCGAGCAGGTAAATCCTGAACTCGGCTTTTTTAATGCGGCAAAGATGATAGATACCGAGGACACGTTCGCTAAAACTTGGGGGACTTTTTGGTGGGGACCTAGTGGTAAATGGATAGAAAACACCGTGATTGATTGTACGGCATCTGTTTCGTCATTTGGCGAAAAGACCAGAGTGCGTACCAATTTTCAACTTAAGAAGATGAATAATAAAGGCGGAGTTGAAGAAGTTAAAATTATCGATGACCCGAAGTTTTATCAGGAGTTCTTTACCAAAGTTGACAAGGGCATATTCATCGAAAAAGAACAAATTTAAAATCCTGAACTTGCTGGTTATATAGGATGTCATCAGTAATATAGAAGGTTGTACAAAAGCTCTCTCCCTATGTACATTAGTCCTATTCTGTGTACTCGTTCACTATAGACGTTGCATAAACGGTGAAAACTCAGGATTTGCCGATATTCAAACTAATACCAATTGGAATTAGTTCTTGTGCTACACAGTCATTCCAGCGAAGGCGGGAATCCAGTTTTTGTTCCACCCCGGGATCTGATCAAAGAGTAAACCGCTGTTATCGAGCAATATTCCATCACTACAAGCGCACATATTAAATACAATTGGTATAATAATAAATTCAGTAAGAAAGAGCCGATACGGCAATTGCTAATCTAAAGAACAAAGATTCTGGATTCTCAGTTTCGTGGGAATTACTGATAACCAATCGGCTTTTATTGACCGCAATTGATATAAGAGATCTACAATAGAGGAGTCAGATTTGCATGGATGAATTTTGCAAAACAAAATATCGTCGCTTGTCACTTGGGGCACGAGCAAAGGGTCAAGAGATAGTATCTCGTTGGTGGTTTAAAACAGCTTTACAAGCCAGTTCCATGGCGAAATGCGCAGACAGATTAAGATTGGCTGGGAACAGAGGCCGATCAGGGCATAAATCCACATGTCCTTGAATTTTCGGGTTGCACCTTTTTCGCGGAACTTTCGCCAGGCCGGATAAAATAAAACCAGCGGAATCCCGGAATACAGGCCGCAAAGAAAAACGGCGAGACGCCATTCGAAACTGAGCGGCTCGGCAGCCACGGCCTGAGCCGCTTCTTCCTGCTCCCGTTCCCGTTGCCGCAACAGTTCTTCAAGTTCGCTAATGTGCTCGGGCGTAAAATGCCGGTCAGCCATTTCAATCCGTGCAAATTCGAGGGCTTCCGGAAGATGTGTCTTGGTTCTCGTGTATTCAAGCAAGTCGACATCCGGCAGATTATGTATATACTTCTCTACTTGCGTTTCCATACTCTGTCTCCTTTGGAAGACAATCCGTAGGGAGCAGCTCTTGCGGCCTGATCAAAGGTGCCAATCCTGCTGATTTTTGTTGAATTATACTCGGAATTGCCCGAAAAAGCAAGAGAAAAATATAAGATATTAGCGGGAACAGGGCTTTTTAAGGCTGTTATCGATTCATCTGGAGGGTGCCGGGGCCGACAATTTCGGCTTCGACTCTGCCGGTCCTTATGTCCATTATGATCCCTCTGACAGGGACGCCGTTGTAATAGCACGGCGTAGATGTATCACCTTTAACCTTTAACATAGCGGTCTTGTGGTCGTAGAACAAATCGCTGCCAAAGAATTGATTATCCTTATCTTCATATTCAATTCCGCCTGTTGCAGTAAGCGTCGAGAGCTCCGTTTTGCCTGAAGGCAATTCATAAAGCAAGGCCTCGACGTGAAACGCTTTAACGGAGACATGTTCATCATACCGGCCATCAATGGCTGGTATGTAATCCATTCGCAACTTTTCCTGCGAACTGGTATCGGCAACGATTCGATTCTCCCGGACGAAATATGTCAAAGTATCGAAACCATCCATAACCGCCCAGCATGGTTTTTGCATACTGAATCGGCCGACCGGTTCGTTCGGCTCGGGTGCCTTGGAATTGTCGAGCTTTATGACACCCAGCCCGGTAGCCACAAATTCCTGCCGGACGGCGTCGTAGTCGAACTTTCTGCATTTCAGCTCTACACCGCCAAGCAATTTTGCCTTATTGGGGTCTTGAACCTGCCCTGCAAAAGCACCTCCGGCCTTCGCTGTTTTGGTCGTTGCGAGCCTGACCACATCGCCGGTGGCAGTCAGATGTTTTATGCCGGTGGCAGGACCGGACATGCTTTCATTCGAATCCGCCGGCAGATCGACGGTTATCTGCTCGGACAAGAGCATGTATTTCACCAGGGCATTCGGATCTTCCCGAACCATCGTACAGCGGGAATCACCTTCAAAAATAATCTGATTCGATGCAGGCAGGAAGTATGCCTGTTTCTGCGCGTTGACTGTGACCGGAACCGGCCCTTGATTTATATCCGTGCTGTTTGCATCTTCCATATAAAACACAAGTTCAGCCGGACCGGTTGCAAACATATCGGGCTTTTGGGACTTGTCTTCGGGCAGAGTCACCGTAATCTCGGGGGCGGTAAAAGTGACATCTTTGGGCTGGGTTAAACCGCTCTGCGGCATTGTCACCAGACAATCGCCCTCGAAGACGACCTTATTCGACGTATGAGAAAATTTCGCTCCCTTCCGGGCGGTCACCTTCACCGGTACGGGCGCCTCGTTGGCATCTGCACCTGATGCGGAACCTACGTAAAATGTAAGCTCCGACAAACCGTCTGCAATGCCGTCCCCGGTCGTTGCGTTATAGTCAATCCTTCGAGTGAAGAACCTGGTTCTTCCCGTGCCATTATCAAACTCATCAGGAACTTCGGTCCCCGGTTCTCCCTCTTCAACTCCGTCTGCGGAGGAATCTTCCTGCGCCCTGGCAGAGTCTCTCAGCGCAACGACAAAACCACTGTCACAGGTTACCACAATACTTTCAAGCTGCTCGGATGGCATATTTGGCTCGGTCTGCCCAGGGGCGGTGACGTTCGGTTCACTTCTGTTGTCAGCGGCCTGCCGGTCCGGTTCGGCGGTCGCGGCAGCCGTTTGGCCGTCATCCGTACTGTTGGCGTCAACCTCACCGGGTTGATCGGTAGAGGTTTTTGACCAGAAGATGTCGTTAATGCAGAGTTTGTCACCGGCGAAAATCAACTGCTCGGTGCTATTGACGAGTACGTTTTTACTAAAAGTGCATTTGTAATAAACACCCTGTTCTTGCCCGGTCTGCGGTTGGGTATCCGGGGTTGATGCTTCTGCTTTTGGGGTGTCACCGACGATAGGAGGCTCGTCCGGCTGTTGAGTTTTGGGTTGGCTGTTGTCTTTTTGGGCCTTGTCGGCAGAAAACATGGCTGCCGATGAGCCTTTAATATGCAAACTCTCCAAATCCTTAATTTCAAAATATTCAAGCCGCTCGGTCTGTTCGTTATAAATAAGCTCCAGGCCGGTGCCGTTCATCCGAATGTCCTCAGAAACAAATCTGATCGGCCCCGCCGTCGATAGTCGTGACCGTTCGCTTAGATAAATAATGCTGTCGAGATAAATGAAGCTTTCTTTAACGTCACTCGGCGGCCCGGAAATAATATGAACGACTACATTTGAAGTAAACGTCGCGTCCTTTGGAGTTGTCCTGCCGACCGCAGTTTCGACCTGAACCTGGCCCTTATCGGCTGTGAGGTAACATTTGAAATTGCGCCGATAGACGTTCATATACGGCTTTTCAATGTCCCAGATATCCCTGGCTTCACTCAGAAGCTTTTCGAAGCCGAACTCCCGCACAATCTCTTGTGTCTTCGGATTGCGCGTGACGTAATAGGCTTTGTCGACGATACCGAGCCCGACATCGCCGATCTTGCCAATATCACTGTCGAAACCGACGGCATTAGCATCGGACGCAGGCTCGATGATATCGACTTCCGGACCGGTATCAATTGAGGGTGAACTACTTATACGACTGTAGAGCAGATATGCCGCCAGCACGACACACAGCGAAACGAATCCTATAACGAACTTACGCATATCGACAACCTCTTTTCGCCACTACGGCAGATATCTTTTCATAAGCTCCTGCCATCTGCCCGAGTTTTTCAGAATGTATTCTATAACTTCCCGCACGGCGCCGCTGCCGCCGGGGCGTGTGGTTACGTAATCGGCACACTGTTTAACCTCATCAACCGCATTGGCAACGGCAACTCCGAATCCAACATATCTCATGACAGGCATATCCGTCAAGTCATCGCCGATAAATGCCATATTTGCCGGCGAAAGACCAAGCTTATCGAGAAGCTGCTCAACCACGGGCAGCTTGTAATGACAATCCTGAAATACGTATTCTATCTGCAATTGTTCGGCCCGGAGTTCGGTCGGCACCGATGCCCTGCCGCTGATTAGGGCGACTTTCAGCCCCGCTCTTTGCCACATCTTAATCCCGTGGCCGTCCAGTGAATTGAAAAATTTACTTTCACTACCGTCGGCGTTAATTATCAGGGCCCCATCGGTCAAAACACCGTCAACATCCAGAGCCAACATTTTTATCTCGGCAAGATCAGCCATCTTTTCGTATCTCGTTTATCGTATTGCGTATTGCGTTCCTTCTATACGCATCGCGCAATATGAATTTTTATCCTACAATTTTTATGGTCACTATATCCTGGACGTCGATCATGCCGACAGGTTTGTCGTCCGCATCCACAACAGGTAAATCGTCAATTCTATATTTATGAAAGATAGCCGTCGCTTCGGCGGCCAGTGCATCGGCCCTGATTTTCTTACAATCCGGCGTCATCACGTCGCCGGCCACGAACTCAAAGGCCTCGATACTGTGCTTGGTCATCAGACGCCTAATATCGGCATCCGTGATAATGCCCGCTAATTTCCCTTCTTTGCCGACTACCATCACAGCTCCGTGACGCTTTATTTCGCCGGTCTTTTCAAGTAACACTTTTATCGTATCGCCAACATTCACAACAGGCAATTTTTCGCCCGGCCTGAACATCATTGACTGCTCGACTGTCATCAGCTTGGTGCCGAGCGAGCCGCCGGGGTGAAACCTTACATAATCCTCAACACCAAAATTTCTTGCTTTCATAACTGTAAAAGCAAGGGCATCGCCGACAGCTAACATACAGGTGGTAGAAACACTCGGAGCAACGCCGAGCGGACAAGCTTCGCTCATCTGCCCCATGCACAGCACCACGTCGCTGTGCTTGCACAGGGTCGAATCGCTTTCGCCGGTTATTGCTATTAGTTGTATATCCAATTGCTTGACCAGATTGATCAGCCGAATCACTTCATCGGTTTCGCCGCCGTAGCTCAGAACGATTACGACATCGTTTTTGCGCAGCCTTCCCAGGTCGCCATGGACGGCTTCGGCGGGATGAAGGAAATGGCTCGGTGTGCCTGTCGAAGCCAGGGTGGCGCTTATCTTTTGTCCGATTATGCCCGCTTTGCCTATGCCGCTGACTATGCACGAGCCGGTACATTCGTAAATCATCCTGCAGGCGCGGGCAAAAGACGCATCAACAATCGGTTTAACAGAAATTATAGCATCAGCCTCAGCTTCGATTACTTTCCGCGCATATTCAAGATCAAATTCCACTTGTCTTTCCAGGCCAATAAATTGTCGTTTGCAGAGTATATATTATTGAATGACAGGCTGCAGACTATTGTTTTACTAATTTTACGATACTACCACGCTCGTTATAGCAGACTATATCGTGTTTTTCGCCGGCGTAATCGGGCGCAAAATGAATGACTACGCGTTTCTCGCTAAACTGCTCTATCTGGGCAAGCGCCGCTCTCTTGACATTCTGCAGATAGTCGGCAACCTCCGGCGAGACAAACAGCTCAATGCGCTTTATCTGCTCCTTCGAGGCCGAGAGATTCAGCAGCCGGATAATCTCAAGCGCCAGCGACTCATGGCTTTTGACGAAACCCGTGCCGCCGCAGTTCGGACATGCCAGATAGGTGCTGGATTGCAGCGAAGGACGCATTCTCTGGCGTGTCATTTCCACGACGCCGAACCTGCTTATACTCAATATTCTCGCACGGGCACGGTCGGTCTTGACGGCATCGCGAAAAGCTCTTTCCACGGCCTTGCGGTGCTTGGCATTGCGCATATCAATAAAATCGCAAATGATCAGTCCGCCAAGGTCTCGCAATCTAAGCTGTCGGGCAATTTCCGCCGCAGCTTCTATGTTGCTTTCGTAAGCGGTCTGCTCTGCGTTTATCTGCTTGCGATACCGCCCGCTGTTGACGTCAATCGAGACCAGCGCCTCGGTTTGCTCGATGATGATGGACCCGCCGCCTTTAAGATCGACTCTTCGTGATTGGATCTTTGAAATTTCATCCTCGATTCGATACTTGTGAAACAGCGGCACTTTGCCGTCATATAACATTACCCTTCGTTTCAAACGCGGCGTTGCGATGGCAAAGAAGTCCTTGATTTTACGAACTATATTTTCCGAATCACATACTATTTTATTTATCTTACTGGTGAAGACGTCCCGCAGCGCCCTGATAACCAAATCCGATTCCTGATAAAGCTCGCCGGGCGCACCTTCGGTCTCTATCCGTTGTTCGATGGCCCTCCACAATCGCCCCAGATACCTCAGGTCGTTTTGTATGTCCCTTTTCGAACATCCCTGACCTGCTGTCCTGATAATAAAGCCCAGCCTTTTCGGAGGTTCACTCTCTTCAAGGATCTGCCGCAGCCTCCGACGCTCGTCCTCATCCTCAATCTTATGCGAGACCCCATGCTTCCGCATCCAGGGCATCATTACAAGATACTTGCCGGGTAAAGCAAGATATGTGCTGAGGGTTGCCCCCTTGGTCTTCAATCCTTCTTTTGTTACCTGTACGACAATTTCCTGCCCTTTTCGCAGGCAATCCTGGATTGGCGGACGGTCCTTTAATGATTTCCTCCTGCCGATACTCTCGATATGCCCGCTGCCTGCCCTGGTAAAAAACCGGGGATGCACATCGCTTATGTGAAGAAAACCGTTTTTACCCACGCCAAAGTCAATAAACGCCGCCTGTATACCGGACTCGATATTGACTACTTTCCCTTTATAAATATTGCCGACGTGGCTGTTCAGGCTCGCTCTTTCCACATAAAGCTCCTCAAGGCAGCCTCCCTCAACTACCGCCACCCGGCACTCTTCTTTCTCAGCCACATTTATTAGCATTTCTCTTGACATTATTTTCCTCGTTTTTCGTAGTTATTATATCGTGGCTCGATTCACAATTCATCATCTTGCCATTGTACGTTTGTCCGCCTTATAGGCAATGCAAGCTTGTTTTCATCAAGCTCCAGCAGCCTTAGGATCTCTTCGATGCGTATCGAGCCGGCGGAGCTGATATTGCACTCCACGATTATACCTCGGTCATTCATTTTAATCGATTTCAAAAAAACTCTGACATCCAGATTCTTAAGTTTTGAGTTTTGAGTTTTAAGTTTTGAGTTTTTCTTGTCTATTTGTCGCTGGACGTTAAGACTTTCGCTTGCCAATAAACGTTCAATTCTTGCCTTCAAACCTTCGTTGAGATATTCCGGCCGTACGGCCAAAACATAAGTCGCCGAACAAGGCTGAAATGACCGAACTGTTCCGGCAGTACTTACCGAAAGCAGCTCACAGCCTTCAGGCAGTTGCGCGGAAAGCTCAGCCTTAATTCGTGATTCGTGATTCGTTGCTCGTAGCTCATCCGGATCGACAGCCACACGAAGACAGAGCAACTCATCGTCCGACTCGACCCCGACCGGCCTTGGCAGCGGCAATGACAGCTTCGGACGAGGATTGAAACCCTGGCTGTATTGGATGCTGATACTCGCCCGAACGCAGGCACGCTGAAAAAAGTTGAGCGTCTCAGCGTGCGAAAGAAACCTTAGGTTTCCAGCTACCTTGAATTTGATTAACAACAGAATAATCTCGCTCGAAGCTACTATATAAAAATCTCCTAACAACCTTTGTTTATATAAGTTAGATTATGCACATCAATCCCCGAAAAACAAGCATTTTCTACCGAATATCCCGGCAGTATAAGTTTTGAGCACATGGTGTTGAGTTTTGAGGTAGCGGGAATTCCAACCAAAAACAACGGGCTGTGCGAATAATGGTCGATTGCAAATCAAAGTTCATAGGTTGTAAGGCGGTCAGTGAAAATCTGCGGTTTGGACTAAAAACCTCTTTCGGCGTCTAAATAACGCTATTATCAATACGACTAACAATAGAAAGGTGCCTATTCCCGCCCCGACATATATCTTCTGTTCGATGATTGTTTCAATTATTGAGTTGGCTTGTTTACCATTTGACGCTGTAGCCTTCTCTTCCATGGCAGCATTACTTCTGATTGACCCTAACGCGCCGGCTGCAACTGTGCGGACATCCGGATTTTCATCTTCTAAAGTTTTTACGAGCGCCTCGATGGCTTGCTTGTCGCCGATCAGGCCTAACGCTTCGGCAGCGTGCCGGCGGACTAATTCATTCTTGTCTGCCAGGGCATCGATGAGGGGGCCGACCGATCGGCCGTCGCAGAGTTGACCCAATACTTCGGCTGCACGCCGGCGTACCAATTCGTTCTTATCTGCCAGGACGCTGTTGACCGGTTCGACCGCTCGACGGTCGCTGAGTTTTCCCAACGCTTCGACTGAGCGCAGGCGGACCCACATGTTGCCGTCCTCAAGGGCGGAGATGAGGGGCTCCACTGCCCGAGGATCAGAGATTCGGCCTAAGGTTTCAGCGGAACGTTGCCTGATGATCCAATATTCATCTTCGAGCGCATTTATGAGGGATTGCACCGCCGGTGCACCCGTTTGCTCTAATCCTTCGACGGCACTGTTTCGGACAGACGGCTCTTTATCTCCAAGCTGCCGTATCAATCCATCTATCATATTCTGAGTTGATTCATCTATTGTTATAGCTTCGGTCGTTGCTTTTGTTTCAGCTTCGGCTTGGATCCTTGCCTCGGCTTCCGCCTTGATCCTGGCTTCTTCTGCTTTAGCTTGGGCTTCAGCTTCTTCTTTGGCTTTTGCCTCGGCTTCTGCTTGTGCCCTTACCTCGGCTTCCGCCTTGATTCTGGCTTCTTCTGCTTTAGCTCGGGTTTCGGCTTCTTCCTTGGCTTTTGCTTCGGCTTCCGCTTCCGCTTGTGCCCTTACCTCGGCTTCCGC
>JBARRE010000427.1:0-1626 GCA_049644065.1 Sedimentisphaerales bacterium
TGCAAAAGCAGTATTTGTGTCATGAACACACAGAAGGGCCCACTTATTGAGATTCCTGTATCAGAATTTACACTATTTGGCTTTAGATTCGGTTTGTTCGGTGGTGGTTACCTCAGGTTTTTGCCAAAATGGCTTATCCAGTCAGAAGCAGAAAATCTGTATACCGCCGGTCGCCCCCTGATACTTTATGTACACCCGCGCGAATTCGACCCAGACCACCCGCGTTTGCATCTAGGGGTGACCCGATATTTTAGAAGCTATTACAATCTAAAAAGTACATTGCCGAAACTTCAGTGGTTGTGCGAAAACATTAACTTTATAACGATGCATGAATTAATAGATCAATTACTTGGCGCTAATATCGGATTGTAGTCTGCTCGATTATTGTTTATCTGTTAAGCAAATGTTTAGTAGCAAAACATGTCATCAAATCCAAATACGATAACAAGTTCAGAATTGAACGAAAAACAAAAGGCAGTCTGTGTTATCACTAACGGATGTACGGAAGGTCGTATGGATTCTGCTCTACTGGAGCAGTTTTTTCAAGAGAGCGCCGATTTTCAACTTTGTAAGGACTGTATGAAAGCCGGCCTTATTGTGTTTGTGGGATGTTGCGCGACCCAGGACAAGGAATACCTCAGCAGGTTAACCATCGAGACGCTTCGCCTGAAAAAGCGTCCAGATGCGCAGATATTAGTTACTGGTTGCTTGGCGAAGCTCCAGCCAGAACTAACCTGTAATGACGGCGAATTCAAGGACCTTGTTGACCAGATCAACCGCCTACTACATCTCGAAGATAAACAAAATCTTGCAGTCCACTTCCCACAAGGGGAATTCTGGGAAATTGCCCCCAACCTGTTGGACCAGAGTACAAGTAAAGGAATGATTAGCAAATACTATAACCAGGTTCTAACAGGTATTTTACCACGAATCAGTTCAACACTGAATGCCGCTATTATTAAACTATTTGGAAAGTACAGACGTTTAATTGACAAGGAAATGCTTGTATCTGGCAATAAAACATTTTTCATCAAAGCCTGCACAGGCTGTATGGGCAATTGTTCCTATTGCTCAATCAAGCTGGCAAGGGGCCGGATAAAGAGCAAACCCCTCGATGCTGTTCTACAAGAGTTTAAACTGGGACTTGATCAGGGCTACACGGATTTTGCATTAGTCGGAACAGACATCGGTGATTACGGGAAAGACTTGGGAACGGATCTACTGGATTTATTGGAAAGACTCGTATCGCATGAGGAGAAATTCACATTAAGACTGCGAAACGTAAATCCGCGATGGCTTATTCCCTCGGTCCAGCGTTTTTGCGAGCTTCTTAAAACCGGAAGGATCGGATACCTTCTCTCACCTGTCGAGTCAGGAAGCAACCGTATTCTTAAAAGCATGCACAGAGGCTATAGCATTGAAGACTATATCGAAGCGATAAGAAAAATCCGGAACGCCTACCCTCCGCTCTTTGTGAAAACTCAAATCATAGTTGGTTTTCCTGGTGAAACAGACGAGGATTTTAACAAATCCAAGGAGTTATTTAAGCTTGGCCTTTTTGACTATGCGGATATATGCACCTTCGCGAAGCGGCCCAGAACCAGAGCCTGGAACCTGCCCGATAAG
>JBARRE010000428.1:0-2806 GCA_049644065.1 Sedimentisphaerales bacterium
GCTTCTGCAACAGTCGCTTTGGGTTGTACCACAGCCACAGCACTATTCATTATTTGTGCAACGTCTTTCCATATACAGTAGGTCGTAAGGGATCGAATCAGGTCGCTGTGAGTTACAATTCCGACCAGGTGCTTGCCGGTTACGATTGGCAGTCGCTTGATGTGTTTGGCCTCCATAATTGTGATGGCATCAAGGACAGACAAATCAGGGGATATGCACTCAACAGGACAAGACATCATCTCCGCCACCGCTATCTGATCCCAACCCCAATCCTTGTTAACAATCCTTGTGAGGAAGTCTCTTACCGTAACAATGCCAACAACGTTGCCGTTGTCTACAACAAGGATACAGGACACGTTATTCTCAGACATCGTCTTTGCGACTGATACGACAATTTCCTCAGGACCAATGGTAATCACATCTTTGCTCATTATATCTTTTACCTCCAGCCAAACCCGGGCGGAGGTTATCAAACGATCAGATTGAATGTCTTCTACTGTCGTGTTGACTGAATCACTAAGTTGTTTTTTATTTCCCATTAGCTTTTTTCCAGCACTTTCTCCGCGTGTTCGGTCTTATGCTGCTCCGTTTCTTCTGCCGGCCTGTTTCGTTGATACTGAAAGTCGTAATACTCTACCGCCTCCCGGATGGCCGGCTTGAACTCTTCCTCAAGTTTCCACGGCTTGGTGATGAATCTGAAAATCTCTCCCTGGTTTATCGCTGTGAGCAGGGTGCTTACCTGTGTGTATCCCGATAGAACCATCCTGATGACGTTGGGATATTCTTCTTTGACAGCCTTGAGAAGCTCAAGCCCGCCCATCTCGGGCATACGCATGTCGGTTACGATTACATGCACCTGGTTCCGCTGGAGGATTTCAAGTGCCTCTTTCCCGCTACTTGCAAAAAGAGTTTTATATGGCTCATCAATAAGGCCTCGTTTTAGAGATGTCAGTATCTTTTCCTCATCATCCACAAATAATACTGTCTTCTTTTCCATCGCTCATTATCTCCTTTCGTCATTTTCTTTCGTGCCAATTGGATGTTCATTGTGCTCGCTTATCACCGCGTGGATATCATTAGCTCCCAGCAGAGTCCTATATTATCCGGCATACTCCATGTCCTCGGCGAAAGCAACGACAATAAAACCTTCCAGTGCCCCGACACACCTGCGGGACTTACCTCCGAGATTCTTGCTCGATTATTTTCGTCAAATTAATCCTCTTGAATTATCAAAAAATATGAAATTGCACGAAAAACTCCGCTTTCAGGTATTGACTTTCGCTATCAGCTTTTATAACTATCGACCCTATGGATGCAAAAATTTAACGTTTTGACATGTTTTTTGTTGCATATTGTTTTGCCTGCTTATAATAAGGGCGATTGAGGACGTGCCGGACACAAGGATTTAATGCCGTGGGCGTATCCCGATTCGTACCTGAGCCTGTTCAAGGCCATCGGCCGCAGGCAGTTCGCGGTGCATCTGGATCCGGTGAACCTCATGTGCAGCCCACAGCGTTATTTCAGTAGCGGCGCTCTGATCCGCGAGTGCTTCGCTAAGCTCGGGCCGTACATCAAGAGCTGTCACGGCAAGGATATTCTGCTTTAACTCTAGCTGACAACGCATCTCGGTGGCCTGCCTCGTGTCTGATGCTTTAAACCTTAAAGAAGATTTTGTGCCGGTATAAGAACCACAAAAGCAGCCACTTAATTGTCAGAACACCAAGAGGAAGAATCAGTGGTGACATCAGCCCTGCATGTGCAACCAGACCCGAAAGGAAGAACTCGGCAATTCCGCCGAAGTCTACGAATCTTTGCAGGAAGTATATCGTGATGGGATTGACGCCGATCACGACAAAGAATATGGTCCACTTGCGGTATCCTTTGACGTCGATTATCCAATAGAACAGAGCCAGCAGCATCAGGCAGAAGCCGCCCGAGAAAAGGGTGTATGAACTGGTCCAGATAATCTTGATAATCGGGAATTTGAATCCCCACAAGTAACCAACTACCACACATGCAAGGCCGGCGACTGCCAGGCCGGCCGCTTTTTTGTTGCCGGGCCGGTCGCAGCGGAGCCATAGCCCTGCCAGCGAGCCAATCAAGACCGTACAAATCGCCGGGAGGGTGGAGATGAGGCCCTCATTGTCACCGAATCCGTAGTAAAGTTCTCCCGGAACTAACTGCTGGTCAATATACGATGACAGGCAACCCTCGGCCGTCATCACGCCTGCTCCAAAGCCCGGCACGGGAATCAAGGCCGCGGCAAGCCAGTACAGGATCAGGACAGCAGCGATAAATATCGCCTGGGTCCGCCATTTTGTATGGAGGACGATGATAGCGGCGAAAAAATAACATAGCCCGATCCGCTGCAGCACTCCGAGCCAGCGCATTTCGGTGAACTCGAAGTTCTGCAAATTGTTGAATATTAAACCCAGCAATATTAGCATAAAGCTTCGCTTGATAATGTGCAGGTAGAGAACAGGCAGGCTTTGCCCGCGCTCTCGCCGGCGGGAAATCGCAAACGGCAGCACCGCTCCCATGATGAACAGGAACAGCGGAAATATCAAATCCTCAAAATGAAAACCCTGCCACTCGACGTGCTCGAGCTGATTGTGAATTACCTCGGTAACAGGGTGCTTCCATAATTCAAGAAGGCTGCCAAGAGCCGTGCCGCCCCCGATAATCCAGAACATGTCAAATCCACGAAGCGCATCGATCGAGACTATGCGCTCTGACGGCAAAGTTGGCTGATTGGTTTCGGACACTGCCGGGTCCTTTCAATTAGTTGAGTAAAATTGGATTTACC
>JBARRE010000429.1:0-5176 GCA_049644065.1 Sedimentisphaerales bacterium
CCGAAGGGATTCTTCTTTTCTTCATCGCATTTATGCTTTTATTCCTCGCGATTGTAAAAAGCCATGTCGAGAAGCTGCTGCGGGCCGGATCGAAAGAAGGCAGTTTCTTGTATGCAGCAAGAAATACTTCCTGGGCAACGTCTTCACAAATATGTCGGTCATTTATGAGATTAGCTATCATTCTGATCACCGGTTTCTGATACCTCTGCACAAGCAGTCGAAAAGACTCAGTGTCTCCCTCCAGCACAACTCTGATGATGCCGGTCTCTTCGATCATTTACCGTTCCAAAGTCTATGAAATATAGCTTTTATATTGTTATACAAGTCAGGAGGTCCAAAGTTCCACCGAAAAATAAAACATTGCAAATAAAGGAAAGCTATGCTGCAAGTGAAATCACATTCGATAGATTTGTTCGTCAAAGCTTTAATCGAGTGTTAATATAGTGTAAAGTTCTGTTCGGTTCCGAGCCGGACGGGCCTGCCGGGTTTCTTTCCGTTTGTGTTCTCATATATGTATACAGTGTAGGGAGTGGCTAAGATTACATCGAGTATTCCATCGCCTGTCATGTCGCCAATGAGCATACTCTTTTCATATTTGATCATTCCCTCAGGCATTTCCGCGCCTGGTGTTTTAAAAGTGCCAATACGCCGCCCTTGATGATTGTAGAGCCCGCCTTTGTGTGCAACCAGGACTTCTTCAATCCCATCTCCGGTCCAGTCTAACAGGCAATGATGCCGACTATAATCAGTCACAAGCCGGCCGAGAAACCGGCCCTGTTCATCCAACACCCAAAGAGGACTCTTTCCATAAGGTTGATGGTCAATATCGACGCAAATATGCAGACCGGAATGGTCCGGTATGATGCGTCCCACATCTACGGATTCAAAATGGCGACCCCATACTTCCCACAACACTTTTCCGTTGCCATCCACAAATGCAATGTTATTAGCTCCACAACAGGTCAGCACAATGCGAATGTCTTCGGGAGAGACATCTTGCCGAAAAACGCGAGCGCAATCAAGATGACCTTTGGCCAGATCGACTTGTTTTGATCTATAAACCCAGCGAACAGAGCCATCGCTGTTCAGCATGGCGTAGCCGGCCATAATTTCATCACGTCCATCCCCATCGAGGTCAATTGGCAGTGGCTGATGGGCAGTTCGAAATCCACCGGGGTCCTTTACTGTCCAGAGAAGTTTGCCATGTCGATTATACGCCCAAATGTTATGGTATCGGTCTTTGACGAGCACATCGGTCGGATGACTGTTGCCTGAAAGATTGCAGAACACAAGACAATCGGTAGCTTCATCGGGGATCGGTATTCGTCTTAGTTCGCGCCCAGTCGCTCCTTCAAGCTCAACTAAAAATCCTTTGGTACAAAGGACAACTTCGCTTTTATTATCACCGTTCCAGTCATGAATCTGGCAGGCAACATCATGGTGCCAGTTCTTTCGGCCGATGTCCGGATTACCCCACTGCCATAAAACCGAGCCATCGAGATTTTGAGCCACTGCTGTGGTCGTATAGTGCACATCGTCTTTATTGAAGTTTTCAGAGCTGACAATGTCAACTGCACCGTCCCCATTTAAGTCGGCGGCCAATATCCACTGACCTCCATAATCAGGATCAAGGTGAACGATTTTCCAGGGCTGAATAACAGGCACTCGGCGTTCCGGTTGGCCAACGTCTTCGGTATCAAAATAGATGAAATCTTTTTCCTTCGCAGCGAGAAATGTACATAGAGTAACTGATACCAAAATGCAAAATATGAGCCATTGGAAAACCAAGCATTTGTGTTCTTTTACTTTAAGCATAATCTGACCTTTTATTGGGATATTGTTTGCATCTACGTAGCTTATTATGTAAATTTATATTTTGTATCGCAACCATTTTCCGGCTTAGTTAAAATGCAAGGATAGAAAATATTCGCATCTTAAATAATGTTCTTAACTGCGAAAGGGCGTTCTTATGATTAAGAAATCTGTTATTAAGGCAAGCATGACAATTCTTTTCTTTGCTGCAACTGCTTATAGCGGCAATCTTTCGGTCGGGCCATATCAAGCCACCGGCATCAAAATCGGCGAGGTGACATATAATACGGCGCTTGTCTGGATGCGTCTGACTCGGCACCCGGAAAGGGCAGGTTCCGAAGCGCCTATGCCGGAAGTTTCTTATCGTAATCCTAAGACCGGCAAAATAGTCAAGAAAAACGAGGGAAGGCCCAATCTTGCGCCCATCGTCAATTTCCCCGAAGATTCGACTATCGAGACAATTGAGGGGGCCGTGCCGGGGACGCCGGGCCAGGTCAGGATTCTGTATAAAACTGACTCGGCTTCCGACTGGCAAACTACCGATTGGAAAATGGTTGATCCGGAATGCGATTATACTTATCAGTTCGTACTGACCGGCCTGAAATCTGACAGCAAATATCAGGTGCGCGCCGAATCGAGAGAAAGAGCGGGCGGCAAGAATGGGCAGACCGTAGAGGGCGGATTTCGGACGGCACCTCGTGCAGATCAGTCTCAACGAGTGGTTTTCACGGTCTCAACAGGCCAGGCTTATCCTGACCAGGATGTTCCCGGCGGTGGTTACAAGATATATCCCGCCATGCTTAAGCTCGATCCCGATTTCTTTGTCCATACAGGTGACATCGTCTATTACGACAAGCTGGCCAAAACTTTGCCGCTGGCCCGCTGGCATTGGGCCCGCATGTATAGCCTGCCGACCAACGTCGAATTCCATCGCCAGGTGGCCAGCTATTTCATCAAGGATGACCATGATACGTGGATGAATGATTGCTGGCCCGGTAGGGAAACCAGATTCATGGGAGATTTTACGTTCGAGCAGGGGCAAAAAGTATTCCTGGAGCAGGTGCCGATGGGCGAGCGGACGTGGCGGACCTTCCTCTGGGGCAGGGACCTTCAGATATGGCTGGTCGAGGGGCGTGACTTCCGCAGTCCCAATACTATGCCCGACGGCCCCGACAAAACGATATGGGGCGAGAAACAGAAGCAGTGGTTCAAGCAGACCGTCCGGGAATCAGATGCTACGTTCCGATTTTTAATCAGCCCGACTCCTCTTGTAGGGCCCGACCGGAAGAACAAGCACGACAACCACTCGAACGCGGATTTCGCGCACGAAGGCGATGAGCTGCGGCAGTTTATCTCACAACAGAAAAATATGTACATCCTCTGTGGTGACCGTCACTGGCAATATATATCGGTGGATTCAAAAACGGGTGCGAGGGAATATTCGTGCGGCCCGGCCAGCGATAAACATGCCGGCGGCTGGAGCAATGATCAGAAGCTGCCCGAGCACCGGTACTTGAATGTTATCGGGGGATTTCTTGCCGTGACAGTGGACCGGCAGGAAGGTAAACCCACGTTGACATTTCGATTTTATGATGTTGACGGTGACGTTCTGAAAGAGGATCGCCCGACGACTCAATAGAGCACGCCGGCAGGCGAAGCAGATGCAGGCAGGGGGGCTGCGATCAAAGCTCTACTCGAAAATGAGAGTACCGAACTTCTCGAACTCGTGAAAGCCGGATCCGACCCGGGCCCAGTCCCAGCTTGTCGTTTTGCCTTCGTCGTAATCGACGCGATAGAAATTTGCCCGCCACCGTGTCCCCGGCTGCGGTGGAACTTTTTTCAGGGGTTTGAGCAAGTCATACGGAACGAACACTTCGGCTTTCCAGCCCATCACTTTGGCGCCTGACTGCTTTGAGCCGCCTATGACCGTAGTGGCCTTTTGCGTTTTCCGTTTTCCCTTGTATTTCCAGGGCCGCCAGCCGAGAAACTCGCCGCCGAAATTGGGGATGATAATAGGCAGTTCAAAACCAAGCGGCGAAATCTCGTATTCGAAGTAAACCGGGTATCGCTCATCAGTCCACAAAAAGAACTCAAAGACATCTTCCTCCCACAGATTCAGAAAGTCCTCTTTCATCGTAGCGGTAATCGTGCCGTCCTCGGCCTCCATCAGTACGTACAGGCCGGTTCGGGAGTAAAGCATCTTTACGCGTGTTTTATACTGATGACCGTCGGAACCGCGCAAATTGAGCGGTTCCCATGCGGCCTTTTTCCATGCGGACGTGTCACCCGCACCGCTTACGGCAAAATCTTCCGTGCGCCGGATCCGCAGCACCTTGGCGGCCGGCCCGCCGAAGAAGATTCGTTCGGCGTTTGTACGATAGATTTTCTCCAGCACGTCTTTGGGCAGGAACAATCCGTAGATCATCCAGAAACCCTGCCTCTGGTGCCCTCCCGCGCAGTCGAAATACTCATCGTCGGTTTCCAGGAAGCGGTAATACATCCGGTAGGCGTCGCGGCGGGGTGTGGTATCGGTGCCGAACATGATGCGGTCCTGATACTTGAGAAAGAACTTCCTCGCCGTGTAGGGCTGCCGGCCCAGCTCGGAAATCCGCGCGTCTACGTCGACGAACATGTTGGGATACGTATCCAGCCACTTTCCGACGGTCGCCAGGTCTTCCGGATTATTGCCGAAATGAGCGCAGATGAAAGTGGTTTTCGGATGCCTGGCGATGGCGCGATTGCGCTGAGCGAGAATTTCGTCACGGGAGGGGAACTTCTCGCCGTGGAACAGCCAGTTCGGATGATCGCCGAGCTCGTGCCAGCGTTCGTTGAAGTTATCCAGCGGCGTGAAGAAGGCGGCCGGATCGGCGACATGAATCACCACGGGCCGGTCGTACTTGGCGCACATCTGCCAGACGGGATCCAGTTTGAGATCGTCGACCGGCATCAGCTTGCCGTTACTGTAGCGGTAGTGCAAGCCGAGTGTCTTGTGGAATTTCAGTCCCTTTGCTCCGGCCCGAAAGCTCTCTTCGAGCCGCCTGGCTTCGCGCCGGCCCCAGTTCTCGTCATCAATGCCGCTGAAATCCAGCAGCGCGAACGTCAGGAAACGGCCGGGATGGGCCTCGTCCAGTGCGGCGAGAGTTTCGTTAAGTTGCCGGCCCCATCCGCCGTCGAGGTTGACAACCGTGCGAACCCCCGCGGCATCCATCTCGGCAAGATAATGTTTCACTCGCTCGGGCGTGAGCCGGTCCTTGCCCCCGCCCAGGTGATTGTGAACGTCGATCACCGGGTACGCCGGTGTCTCGACCTCGCTCTGTCTGGTCTTGAGCATCGAACGGGGCTGCCAATCACGAAGCTTCAACTC
>JBARRE010000430.1:0-13379 GCA_049644065.1 Sedimentisphaerales bacterium
TGCGCTGAAGTTTTTCGAGTTCCGGCACATCGTAGGCCGATGAGATATCCAGAAGCAGGGTGTCGGCATCTTTAGTGAAGTCATCACGAACTATCCGGCCACTGGCCTGCCTGCCGGTTCGCTGCAACTTGCCGGCCACGAGTGGGACAGGATGACCAAAGGAATTCAGAACGTTGCTTTCATACCGGCGGCTGCTGAATGTGCGGGCCGTATAAACTTCCCCGCCGGGATCGAGCAACAGCGGCCTATCACCTAACACTACGACGAAAGAGCCGACATCGTTGTGGTTATGATGCTCGTTATTGTGCCCGCCCTTGATGGCAACAGCCAGGCTTGAGGCTGAACTCCGAGCCGGCCTGCAGATCAGGACACCCGCGTTCTCAAACCAGGACCTGATGCCGGGACCTTCAGAAGCATTTTGTGCCGGTAAACTGAGTGAGGCGGAATTCGGAAAGCTATACATCGTGCTCTGATAGAGCGAGCTGCCTGCAGAGACCGGATCAATCTGTTCCCAATTGCGCAATCCCAGGCCGAGGCGACGGCTGATAAAGTACATCAGGCGGGAACTGGGCTTTGCCCTGATCGAACAATCGGCGAACGCCGGATAAACACCATTGATGATTTCGATTTTCGAGCCGAAAGTGGCGGCCTGTTTTGCTTTAGAATCCTGCAGCAGGTCCACTTTGCCGTCTGTCGCCTGATAGATCACTTCACTGAGCATGATATAATAACCGAATCCGTAATTCCAATAGCCCAGGCCCTCGGAGCAATAGCCGTCGTCGGTGAATCCTTCGAGGAAATTCTTCGAGTAATCCTCTGCCGCCGCGATAAAAAGAGCGCGTGTCTCGCGAGAATCAATCACGGCCAGCGCCGAACCCGTCACGCTCGCAAGGCATACGGCGTTCCAGTTATTCGTCCCGGTCATCCACCAGTTTTTCTTTCGCTTGCCCGATACCATGTCACGATACGGCTGGAAAATACGCCGGTTTAGGTTGTCACGAAGCAGTCGGCGTGTTTCAGGACTTAATTTGTCGGCCAACAGGTAATCAGCAGTAGCCAGCGACCAGGCCAGCGCCGAAGATCCAAGGTCGATATCGACACTCTTGCCGTGAAAGTTGGTCAGGTCCCTGTCGTGGGCCGGCATGACCCAAGTCCGTTCGGAACACAGCGCCCGGATAATCTCCTCAAACGCCGGCACAAAACGCCCCTTATTTTCCATGCACTCGGCCAAGGCGAACGTACGGACTCTTGACCGCCGACGGCCGCTGACTCGCTGCCATCGCGTGCGGTTTCCGGTACGCGAGAAATCCAGGTACAGATCGTCGGGCTGTTCGGGGATGGCTTGTTCCAGAAGCTTTTCCGCTTCGGAGATTATTTTCTTGAATGAATCATTCTCCGACAGCTTTTTCCAAACTCTGCGATTGCCAATGGGCAAGCCAAAACCCGCGGGCTTTCCAGAAAGTTGGGCTGTGATCGTTTCAATACGATTCTCGTCCACCTCACCGACCGCCGCTAACGTAACACTCTGGACAGGCATCACAAAAGCGGGGACAATTAAAAGTGCAGTCAAAGTGATCCAAAACGGACGTTTTGCCATTTGCTTCATCATAGCAACTCCTTTCCATTTCCAGACGTTTGAGTTTAACGAACACAATATTACCAGAGCCGGAACATCACTCATACAAAAAAATGAATAATAGTGACTTCATTTTCCGATCAATCTTTATATACTAAAAGGAATGGAAACCAATGTGTGCGTACACACCGAACACGAATAAGGTACCGTTAAAGATTTACAGACAAGGAGAGCATCTTCGATGAAAAAAATATTGCTGATTTGTATTGTACTTCCTGCTGTTTGTGTTGCTTCAAGCGAATATACCCCCACCACCGGTTATATAGTCAGAGAAATCGAGGGCTGGAGAGTGTTGGTAAACAAGGATTTATTGTCGGATCACGCCGATCTGGCCGAAGATGTATTGAAGCTGCTAAACCACCAGCTTTATCAGGTCGCTCGTATCGTACCGGATGAAGCTCTCAAAGAGATCAGGAACGTGCCGGTCTGGGTGGAATACAACGCTCCGCGACATCGATGCCTGTGCTACCATCCGAGCGAGCAGTGGTTGCGTAACAACGGCTTCAATCCGGAGAAGGCGCGCAGCGTGGAGATCGCGAATTCCGAGAATTTTCTCAAGTGGACACTCGATCAACCCTGGATGGTGATGCACGAACTAGCCCACTCCTACCATCATTGTGTCCTGGGCCACGACAATACCGATATTCGTGATGCCTATAAAAAAGCGGTAGATAGCAAACAATACGAGTCGGTTCAACATATCTCCGGAAAGTCCAGGCGTGCCTACGCCCTGAATAATGATCAGGAATATTTTGCCGAGTGTACGGAGGCTATTTTCGGAACCAATGACTTCTATCCGTTTGTTCGATCTGAATTGAAACAGCATGATCCGCAAATGTATGAATTGCTTAGAAAGCTGTGGAGAATCGAATAAGGTTAATGCTCAAGCGAATGCCTGTGGAAACAAAAGGGGCCTATACCGAATCAAACCGGTATAAGCCCCGAAATTATTCAATTCCTGCTGTTATTACCGCTATAGCGGATTTTGCTACTCAGCAGCCTCTCTCGACTGATACAGCCGGACATCGTCAATATACATCTTGCCCGAGCCGCCGGGAGTCATCATGTTGCCCTGTGTACCAAGGCCAATTGCGATCTCATCAACATTGGTCAGAACAATACCCTGATCGGCAAGAGCCTGCAGCGGAATAACCCACTCGGTCCAGACGTCTATCACTGATGCATCCGGATTATCGTGTACCACTACCGCAGGTGCGCCTGCACTGTTGGACACGGCCACATACAGCGGCTCTGCGTCGTTGCTTTCGATACCGATATCCTGGTTCGCCCACTGCTGGCCAACCGTACCGGTAATCGTAACGTTGGAGAATACGGCCTCGCATGTGGAACTATTGTTGTGAGAAGTCAGTGCTAAACCTACATAGACATTCGAGTTCATCGAGATGCTCTGCGGATTCCATGCCATCTGCCGCCAGGTTGAACCGTCGGCCGAAAAGGATGCCCTGAAGTTGCCCGCAATATCACGCTCTAACTTTACCCAGTAAGGAGCAATGATTGCTAACTGCTCGTCTGTCCTGACAGCAGAGTCGCTGACGGCAGCCACATCTGTGTCCAACCGAGCCTGGAAGGTGCATCCGTTTGTAGCGGTGCCGTCGGTGTCGGTTGGTGTGACGTAAACCGCGGCGAACTTCGAGCCGGCACTAAGCGTCTCGCGAACCATCACGCCGGCCTTGGACCAGGTGTTCGCCAGCTCGACACTCTCGACTCTCGCTATTATTGAGCCGGCTCCGGTAAGCGTCTTGAAGGCGTAGTGGAACTCATCTGCATCGTTCCAGATATCTGCGCCTGTTGCAGTCATCGTGTAGGTACCGATCGGCCCCTCTACAAAGCTGCCAACGGATGCTGGATTGCCTCTGAACCATATTGACAATTCCGTAACACCTTCTGCTGTCCAGTCGCGCACATCGCTTAATGTAAAGTCTGCCTCTGAGTACATGGCGAAGCCCTGCTTATTGTTATCGTAGTTAAACGGCATAGATTGGCCGCCGCCGTGAACTATCGTCTCCTCGGTATAAGAAGCAGTGGTTTCGTCTCCCACAGCAGCACCGGTGCCGTTACCGGGAACGTAAGGATCGACACCCGGCACGCCGGCGCCAAGCCCATCATGCCACGAGAACCATATCTGGTTATCGGCGGCATTGTAGTCCTCGAAATCGTCTATTACAAAGAAATCGCCGGTCGTAAAGCTCCAGACATTGCCGGCCCAGGGGCTATCGGTACTGGCGCCGTTAACTTCATCGATCCGCCAGAAGTACGCCGTATTCAATGTAAGAATACCGGGATCATAGCTCTCTTCACCGAGTGCTTTTGGTCCCTTATACTCGGGCGAGGTTTTCGTAGCATTCTTTACGGCGTCAGCGTCCATACCGAAGTACACTTCATGCGAAGCGGCAACCGCACCGGCATCCCATGTAAGAATCTGTGTGGGACTGACATCCATATCGCCATTAGCCGGATTCGGGCCGCTAACAGCGCCTTCGGTAGTGAAACTCCAGACATCGCCTTTATGCGTACCGGCACCATCGAATTCATCTACACGCCAGTAATAAGTCTTAGCCAGTTTCAGCGAGCCGGGATTATAACTCGCAGGGCCGTTAGGAATTCCCTGAGCGGCGTCGTTCACCTCGTCGAAATCTTCGCCGAAGACTACATAGTGCAATTTTGCGCCGAAGCCGGCAGTCCATTTTAACTGCACATTCAGGGCGGCACCATCGGAACTATCGGCAGGGATAGGTTCGTAGGCGGTTTTGGGCGGCACAGTAAAACTCCAGACAAGGCCCCTGTGGATTGTAATGCCGTCAGCCTCGATCTCATCGACTCGCCAATAATATGTCGTCCCTGGAACAAGGCCGTCCGGATAAGGAAATCCGGGAAAGCCAACGACAAAAAACGCCGAATCCAAGCCCAGGTTGCCTCTGTATGTATCGCCCGTGCCGTCATTTACATCGTCAAAATTATCGCCAAAGTACATATCGTGCGAAGCTGCGGTATCTCCGGCCGTCCAGGCAACGCTCACCCATGTATCGGGATGTATAGCACCGTCTTCCGGTACCGGGTAGTAGGCACTAAACTTGGGTCCCAACGCCGCGACACCTAACATGTTTCCTCCATGGCCTTCGGTATTGCCGTTAATAGTAACTGTGCCGACTGTGACTGCCAAAGAGAAAATAGAGAAGTATTGATTAATGCCCCCATCGAAGCTTTCATCGATTCCAATGTCTTCACCGGTATCGACAAAACCCATGTCTGTTAGCCATCCCATGCCGTCTATATTCGGGGCCACATCCTTCCCGCCTGCCGCACCACCCATACGGTTATCGACAAAGACGTACAGTGTTGCATTCATTCCAAAGGTCAGGTCCAGTTCATAGGCCGAAATACCCTTGTCGTCATTGGCAAGCATGACATATTGGGCGCCAAGGATAAATTCTGGTACATCAGCGTACACATGAGTCCTGTCCACAAAAGTCACCGAATTTTCTGCGAGCGGATCCGGTGCGATTTGCGGCGGATCACTCCCATTTCGCATCGCCACGCTCGTGATGAATTGCGCCTGGGCCGAACCGGCAAACAAAGCCACGAGCAAAATCAAATAAATCATTCTTCTACACATAATAATTTCCCTTCTTTAAACAAATTAATTTAAACGACCGATAAAATTTCTTCTCTCACCTCATTTCATCCATGTCTGCCATGGACAAATGTTCACGACTTGTCTTCACCTCCTTCCTTCATGAATTCAACATGCGTCATCAAATGAAATGTTGAAAACTCAACTGTTAAGTACAAAACTGCGGTATGTCGTCACAGGTCATCTTGACACGCCTCTCTCAATAGCTATTCAACTAACTCTTATACAATTACAATGAACTCACCTGCCGGAAGACCAGAATACTAACTCATATAACTATGCGAACATGAGCTTCGCCAATATTATTTGTACCAAATTACCCACCTGCCCGTCAAGGAAAATCTCCGATTTTCTGCTTGATCATGACCGGGACGAGGAACCAGATTATATATTCCGTCGGTACGGGAGATGAAAAACGGTTCAATTAGTATGTATTTACCTCTTGCTTTTGAATTTCAGCAGAATTTTAGCCCAGAAGAATTCAAAACAGAGGATATTTAAGGAATGAATAAGGCGGGAACTTCGAAAAGGCTATCGATCATTTTTGGCCGATTCAAAGATTCGCACCGTGTTTTTACCTGCCTGCTTGGCCATATACAGCGCCTGGTCGGACCGGCTTGTAATATCCTCAGGAGTAGTTTCAGCATCATATTGACCCAGGCCAACACTAATAGACAATGATATCTGCTCTTTTTGCCATGTCGTCTGAGAACTCGCAACCGCATCAACCATACGCTGGGCAACAATAATTGAGTCTTCGAGTGAGGAATTGAGCAAAATGACCGCAAACTCATCACCACCGTATCTTGCCGCTGTGTCGATTTGGCGGATGCACTCCTTTATCTTTCTGCTGATTTTCCGGATGGCCTTATCGCCCGCGCGGTGCCCATAAGCATCATTTATACTCTTGAGGTTGTCAATATCGATCATGATCAGCGATATCCGCCCGCCATATCGGCGTGACCGCCAAAGTTCCTTTTCCAGAATTTCATAAAACGTTTTATGATTCACAAGACCTGTCAGGCCGTCCGTTGTGGCCTGGCGCTGTATCCTCTCGAATAGCTTTATGTTGCCGATTGATGCACCGACTAATTGGCTAAAAAGCTCGATCAGGGCAATGTCACTGGAATCGAATTGGTCGCCGTCCATATTATCCGCCAAATTGAGTACACCAACTACCCTGTCCTGGCAGATGAGAGGGACGATAGCACAATTTTTGGTCCTATAATTTTCAGCGAAAGCTCGTTGTGATTTTCTGATGATGGGCTTCTTATGGGTATCTATGTCCGGCACCAATATAAGCTCTTTACTTCTTACAGCCATAACCATAAGAGGTGTCGGAGTTTGATTGAGCGAAACGATTTTGTTTATGAGAAACGGATGATTGTGTTTGTACAAATGCAGAATATTGTTCGTTTCATCAAGTATATACAGCGAGGCGAAGCTTGCACGCACCAAAGCAGGAATGCTATTAACGCAAATATTAGCTATTCGATCTATTTCAAGACAGTTTATCTGCCGAGCCAAAGGGGTAACCTGCTCAAGCAGGCTGATGTTGCTGTCTTTATTATTAACGGCCTCTGTAGGAGTTTTATCGGTTCTGCTCATATTTCACAAGTGATTCTGTTTTGTTTCATTCAATTTCTGGTCATACAATCAGTTTTCTTATCCTTCTATCGGGTATTTCTGCGGATGTATTTGGAAAAAAGCATTGGCTAAATCTGAAATTAGCCAGAGTCTTAGTTCAAGAAATGCCGTGAAAGGCGGTTTATTGAAGAATTAAGGCAACTTAGCCTCTTACAAGCGAAATTTCCGACAAACTGGCCGGCAAATACTAAAAGCTTTGCACAATTACCGTATGCGCCACTTTAATCTTACAAAGCTTATACATTTGATATTTTTGTTTTCGGCTGGGCTGGATTCGGACATACGAGAAACCACATATCGTTTTGCGAACCTTGGATTTACGCTGAAATATCATAGAGAAAAAAATTGGCAAATTTTTTTATTAAAAAAGTTTAAAAAAAGTTGACATCAAATGAAATGTATTTTACATTTTACAAAATGTAAAATATCTTTAGACTTTTCAAGAGGGTTTAATTGTCTATGGTTTGGCATAAATTAATGAGCTTAGCCCCATGTAAATGTTCCAGACCAGTACCGGCTGACCCAAAATCCAGAACCGAATATTAATTGTTCCCAAATATGATGTTGTTGATTTCGAATACAGCCCTTGTTGTTTCGAACAATTATCAATGGGAGATGACAAATTAAGCGTTGATTTGAAGAGAATAGTCGTATCGATGCAACCAGAGCTTAATAACGAGACATTGCGAATACCTGCCAAGCTTTATCGAATTGGTGAGATTGTCGACTATACCCCCTTTTCAAGACAGACAATTCATAACTACACGATAATGGGTCTTATTCGCGAAGTAAAATGGACCGAGGGTGGACATCGACTATACGATGAGTCCGTATTTGAGAGATTGTCAGAAATCATCCGGCTTAGAAAAACAAAAACTCTTTCGGAAATAAGAGCTGCTCTAAGCATAAAAGATAGAAGGGATTCACAAATCAGGAAAACATCTGAAAAAGGAAGGACCGAGCATGAATCTGATGTCACTGATAACGGATAATATCACCGAGATATTGATTAAGATAGTCAAGTTCACGCAAACTCGCCAAAAAATCCTTATCCAAAATATAATCAATGTCCAAAATCCCGGATTTGTGCCTAAAGAGCTGGAGGTGAATGAGTTTTCCGATGTGCTTAACAACGCTATCGACGAACACGTTCGAAATCAGCGACTTGTCCTGCGCGACACTGAAAATATCAAATTCGGTACCAGCGGCAGCATAGAATTAAAACCAATCGTCGATGAACACGGCATTAAACTTCTTGAAGATAATCGAGATAAATATATTGAGCGACAAATAAACAAGCTTTGGGAAAATTCTCTAAACCAGAAGCTTGCAGCGGAATTACTCAGGCAAAAGCAAGGGACTATTCCGATTGATCGTTGACCATCGGCTATTACGTTCAAAGCGATTGAAAATAATGGAGTAACGAAACACTGTTTGTAACAAATGATTGAAGATTGAGGTTTTTTGAGAAAGTTGTTGATCGGTTCTTCTTAAGTTATCGGCCGAAAGATCGATAAGAAATGGAGATGGGTGCTATGTTTGTCTGTACAGGACGAGAGCCGTCAAAGCAAAGGAAGGTTATGTTGTTTATTTAATGGAAGTGACCAAGGCTCCGCAAAAACTGATGGAATCATAGAACCCGGATTACCGCAAGGCGGGATCCTTTTCATGGAGGAAAACTGTGAAAACAGAGCAAAAACTCAGCATCGATCAAATATGGGAGCAGTTCCATAAAACCCACAACGAATATTCCCGCAACTTACTTATGGAACACTACAGGACATTGGTAAAATATTGCGCTGAGCGTCTTCACAGCAAATTGCCCGATAAGGTCGAACTGGATGACTTGATAAGTGCCGGCATTTTCGGATTGATGGATGCCATTGAAAAGTTCAATCCTTCTATAGGTGTCAAATTTGAGACATATTGCTCGCCCCGGATACGTGGTTCCATTCTTGATGAGCTTCGGAGCATGGACTGGGTCCCGCGTTTAGTCCGCGCCCGGGCCCACCAGTTGGGAAAGGCCACACATTCGCTCGAAACGCATCTTGGCCGCAAGCCCACGGTAAAGGAAATCGCCGAAGAGCTGGATATGGATATGGAGGAGTTTAACAGGCTCCAGCGGGATGCGAACGCGACCAGCCTCGTTTCGCTGAGCACCAAATATACCGACGGCGACGGCGAAAAGGACATTCGCGAAATAGATATCATTAAAGATGAGCGGAGCAAGAATCCCGTGATCGAGGCTCAAAAGCGAGATCTTAAAAGCCTCCTCACAAAGGGGCTAACACGTGCCGAAAGGCTGATTGTCGTGCTGTATTACTACGAAGAGATGACAATGAAGGAAATCGGAGCAACGCTTGACCTGTCCGAATCCCGCGTCTCACAAATGCACTCATCCATCATCGCACGCCTGAAAGCCCAGATGAACACCCGTAAAAAGGAATTCTCAGTCGGCAAACAGTAATCCAAAGCCGGTAATTCTTAATCCGCACGTCCCACACCGCCTGATGATTTTCAAAATCATGAGGCAGTGTTTGCCGTTATTTCATATGTCTCCCTGCATCGAGAGGCTTGTCCGAGTACTTCGCTTCTGGTATTATCTTAGTCAATCAGGCCCCGGCGAGGCTTACTGAGTTTGGCCTTTTTGGATGCTGTGAAAAAATGCGATAATCAAATGGAAAGAGGTTCGAATGATTACAGATACAATTTTTCGACGGGATTTTCTCAGGACAATTGCGGCCGGAGCCGCCGCCGTCGCCATACCCCGGGTGTTGTACAGCAACAATCTACCTGCTCAAAAATATAACTTTCTGTTCCTGTTGGCCGACGATCAGCGTGCCGACTCGATTCATGCCTACGGCAACAATCATATCCAAACCCCGAATCTCGACAAACTTATTGCCCGGGGATTCAGTTTCAGGCGCAACTACTGTCTCGGCTCGAACGGCGGTGCCGTATGCGTGCCGAGCCGGGCGATGATCAACAGCGGACGCAGCTACTTCAACGTGGATTCCAGGATGAATGGCGTCAAGATCATGCCGGAACTGCTGCGCGAAAATGGCTATACTACCTTTGCAACAGGCAAATGGCATAATAAGGAAGAATCGTTCCTGCGCGGCTTCGAGAATGGCAAAGCCCTGTACTTCGGCGGCATGGCGGACCATACGAAGGTCTCCGTCGTCGATTTGGGCCCGGAAGGAGAGTTCATCAACAAACGTGTAGGCGAGAAGTTCTCCAGCGAATTATTCACAAATGCAGCGATCGAGTTCCTTGAGAATCATAAAGATGACAAGCCGTTTTACGCTTACGTAGCTTACACCGCTCCGCACGACCCGCGAAATCCGCCCATGAAGTACCGGCAGATGTATTACAAGAATCGTCCCCCCCTGCCGAAGAACTTCAAGCCCCAGCATCCGTTTGACAACGGCCACATGGTCGGCCGGGATGAGAACCTGGCGCCGTGGCCTCGAACCGAAGAGGTTATTCGCGACCAGTTGGCGGAGTATTACGGCCTGGTGACGCATCTGGATGAGCACATCGGCCGGGTACTGGAAGCGCTGCGCAAATCCCGCCATGCCGATAACACGATCATAATTTATGCCGCCGACCACGGACTGGCACTCGGCAGCCACGGCCTGCTGGGAAAGCAGAGCATTTACGAGCACAGCATGGGCTGTCCACTTGTTTTCGCCGGGCCGGGGATTCCCAAAGGCGGCGATACGAAAGCGTTTTCCTACCTTCTGGACATCTTCCCGACTATCTGCGGATTGACCGGCCTTCAGGCCCCTCCCGGCGTCGAAGGCAAAGACCTGAGGCCAATCTGGGAAGGCCGGGCCGATGGAGTACGGGATTCCGTATTTCTTTCCTTTTCCAAAATTCAACGATCCGTGCGAGATGAGCGATGGAAGCTGATTCGCTATCCCCAGATCAATCACACACAATTGTTCGATCTGAAGAATGACCCCGATGAACTGAACAACCTTGCCGATGAGCCTTCGCAGACCGGGCGAGTCAAAAAAATGCTGCAACGATTAAAGCAATGGCAGCAAAAGGTCGGAGATGACCAGCCGCTGACCGTCGCGAATCCCAAACCGAAGGAAATCGACATGACCGGCCGACAACGTAAGCCGGATCGCTGGCAGCCCGATTGGATCTTGCGAAAATATTTCGGAACCGGCAAATAGAAACCAACGCCACGAATGATTGGAGGACTGCAAAAATGCAAAGCCGACGTGAATTCATGGGCACTCTGGGCTTGAGTGCCGCTTATCTTGCAATGAACGGCTCGTTGAAGGGGGCAACCCGCCCTGCCGGCAGGCCAAACATCATCCTCTGCATGGCCGATGACCAGGGCTGGGGCGAGATGGGATATTACGGGCACCCGGCGCTTAAAACGCCCGTCTTCGATGAAATGGCAGCCGGCGGATTACGCTTTGACCGATTCTATGCTGGCGCTCCCGTCTGTTCTCCCACGCGCGCCAGCGTCATGACGGGCCGGCACCCGAACCGCTCAGGCGTGTTTCTCTGGAACTACGCCATCCGTCCGGAAGAGGTCACAATCGCCCAAGTGCTCAAGAAAGCCGGCTACCGGACGGGTCATTTCGGCAAGTGGCATCTCGGCCCGGTCAAGGCGGATTCGCCCGTCAACCCAGGGAAGTGCGGCTTCGACGAATACCTCTCGCATGATAACTTCTTCGAAATTGATCCGCCGCTTAGCCGTAACGGGGCCGATCCAGAAATCCATAAAGGCGAAAGCTCCGAGATAATCGTTGCCGAGGCGATGAAATTCATCATAAAAGTCCGCGAAGAAAACAAGCCGTTCTTCGTAGTCGTCTGGTTCGGCTCTCCGCACGGGCCGTACAGGGCTACAGAAAAAGATGCCGCGATCTACGCCGACGTGGATGGCGAAGACAGGCGCAACCGCTACGCAGAAATCACTGCGATGGATCGTGCCATGGGGCAGCTTCGCACCGGCCTGCGACAGTCCGGGCTTAGCCGAAACACCCTGCTGTGGTATTGCAGTGACAATGGAATCCCCGGACCGATGAGACCGACGGCGAACCTGCGGGGCGCAAAAGGAAACCTGTACGAGGGCGGAATCCGCGTGCCGGCAATTATCGAGTGGCCCGCCGTCGTCACCAGCCCGAGGGTCAGCACCATGCCTTGTGTGACATCGGATATCATGCCCACGCTGCTGGATCTGCTGGACATCGAGCTGCCCGACCGCCCTATCGACGGTATCAGCCTGCTGCCTCTGATCAAGGGGAAAATGACAACAAGACCACAACCCATCGGCTTCTGGAAATATCCCCACAAAACCCAGGAAAAAAACCGGCCATGGATGGACCCCGACCGTTTGAAAGGGACTACGCCGACCGCAAATCGCGACTCGATCCAGTTCCTGAACTTCCACCATCCGACTCCTCTGACGGAAAATTTCCCCGGCGAGGCGGCGTGGATGGACAACCAGTATAAACTGGTCACGGACGGCAAAAAAACAGAGCTGTTCGATATCGTAGCCGATCCGCTTGAAAAAAAGAACCTGGCAAAGGACAACTCCGGCACCACCTCCAGAATGAAGGCACAGCTCGAAACATGGCAGGCATCCGTCGAGAAAAGCCTCGCCGGGCAGGATTATTAGGGAAGACTACCTCTTCACAGATTCGGTCAAGGCTGGATCAGTTTTAGTCCGGGTGGCCCCAGACTTCGGGCACTTTGAAGTTTTTGGGCATTCGGTTCGGCGGGACATTAGGCTTGACAGCCTGGTCCGTATAGGACTCCAGGCGGCGCTTGAGATCCCGGAGCTTCTGCGGATTTTTCTTACTGAGATCATTCTTCTCGTATGGATCTTCAGCGAGATTGAAAAGCTCGAACACATCTTGGCTGACTGTTTCGCCGGTGCTGTTTGCTCCAATGTCACCATTATGGACCAGTTTCCAGTCGCCGCAGCGGATCGCCCCGTTGGCGGGCGTGACATTCAGCAGAATATCCTCGTGCGGCGATGGTTTGCCCTGGGCAATCGTGGGCCAGGCATCTCTGCCGTCGAGCGGCAGCGTTTGTTTAAGGTTGCCGCCGGCGAGCTTTATCAGTGTCGGATACATGTCAACGATATGGAGCGGCTGCTGAACTACTGCGCCAGCTTTTAGCACTCCGGGCCATGTTGCAGTCGCCGGGACACGAATTCCACCTTCATAAAGCTGGGCCTTATGGCCGCGCAAAGGCCCGTTGTCCGCGACATTGCCGACTCCCCCGTTATCGGAGCAGAAAATAATCAGGGTGTTTCGCCTCATGCCGCGTTTATCGAGCGCTGAGATTATCCGCCCGATGGCATCATCCATACATGTCACCATCCCGGCGTAGATTCGCTTGGTTTTGGCCTTGATGTGCTTGTACATATCGACATAAGATTCCGGCGCCTGAAAAGGCGAGTGTACGGCGTTG
>JBARRE010000431.1:0-6581 GCA_049644065.1 Sedimentisphaerales bacterium
GTCTTTAGCTACACAGTTACAGGTAATCCAAGTACCGGTTATAGGATTGAGTCCGTCGGCGCCTCGGGTATCGCCGAAAGAAAAGTTGTCTGCATTTTGAAACCCCAGGGGCCGTTTGAGTTTGCCGTCTTCGCAGAGGATGGCGCAGAATTAAAGAACTCGGCCCTGGTGGACTGGTTCAATTTTGACGCGGACGATGAAATTCTGAAGTTCGGCACGAATAGCATTGCATCAGGCGCTTTCACATTTAAAAATTCAAGTACTATAAATGGCGATGTGGTTGTGGGTGTGGGTGGAAATCCGGATATTGTAATTGATGACTTTGGAGCTAACATCACGGGCGATACTCGCGCCCTAAGAGAGAGAAACGTATTGCCTCCAATAGCAGTGCCGGAGTGGCTGGAGTCGCTGCCGTTCAGCGAAACTATAACGGATGATTTATTAACAGTAACCAATTCCGCCAAGTACAGCAGCATTAACCTTGAGAACGAGAAAACACTTCTGATCGATGGGGACGTTATCCTCTATGTTACAGGTGAGATAATCCTTGGTAATTCTGCTGAGGTGCAGATAGATAACGATTCCTCTTTGATCCTTTACTTAGGCGGGAATTTTGAAGGCAAGAACTCAAGTACAATTAACAACCTGACGCAAGAAGCCAAAAAACTTCAAATATATTGCCTCGATAGCTGCGTAAATATGCAATTCAAGAACAGCAGCGATTTTTACGGCGTAATTTATGCCCCTAACGCGGAGGTAATAATGAACAACTCCGCAAATCTGTATGGAGCTGTTGTAGCCAAGGACTTTGAGCAAATGAACTCCGGCACTTTCAATTACGATGCATCACTAAGGGATGCAAGCGTGAATGATGAGGCTGTGCATTTCGTAGTTACTAATTGGCATGAACAGTAGGCAAATGATTTTGGATAATTAGGTTTAACGGCCCGGGAAACTTGCCCAAAAATGCCGATTAACTCATTAGTTCAGCAGGATCATATATCGAATAGTTGCGATATCACTTCTCAAGACCTGAAAATTCTACGCTCACTTTCCTAATATTACAATCCGCAATAGCACTTGATACGAAGACTTTTATGTGCTACAATCCTGACCTTTTGAGAGAGTCGCCTGCTTAGTGAACGCTCAATCGTGCAAAACTCTTGTTGTGGGCACAAATGATAAGAAAGGCAGAAGACACGTTTGTCCAGAATTAAAGATATTTTAGAGAGGCACCCTGCAAATCGTGGGAGCCTGATACCGGTCCTGCAGGATGTGCAGGAGGATTTTGGCTATCTCTCCGAAGAAGCGGTAGAAGAGTTGGCCCACCTGATGGGCATATCGGCCAACGAAATATACGGCGTAGCGACGTTCTATACGCAGTTTCGTTTCAGTCCTCCGGGCCGGCACAGAATCCAGAGCTGTCAGGGTACGGCATGCCATGTCCGCGGGGGACGGATGATACTTAACGAGTTAGAGCGGCGTTTGGGAATTACCGCCGGCCAGACCACCGCGGACGGCCAGTTTGACCTGGAACGCGTGGCTTGCCTGGGTTGCTGTGCTCTGGCGCCCGTTGTCGCTGTGGACGGCAAAGTGTATGCCCAGATGACCGCTAAAAAGATACCATCCGTACTCTCTCAATACGATGGCAAGAAGGGTATGGAGAACGCATGACCTCATTACAGCAAATCTATACCGAAGCTCAAGCTCAGTGGTGCGATCTTCAGGAAAGTGAACTTCCCGTTTTCTTCGTAGGTGCGGCAACGTGCGGCCGGGCCGCCGGCGCCACAGAAGTATTGCAGCATCTGCGAGACCATATCAAGGCGAAGAAGATAAACGCGTTGGTCATCGAGGTGGGCTGCCTCGGCCCCTGTTCTTTCGAGCCATTGGTGATTGTACATAAGAGCGGCACGCCACGCGTCTGCTATGCAAATGTCGGGCCCGACCAAATTATCCATATTCTCGAAAATCACGTTCTGGGCGATGATCCCTGTGCCCAGTGGGCTTTGGGGAAAATGACGCCGGGGCAATTAAACGGTATTGATGATTTCAATGAACATCCGATGATGCGCCGGCAGGTGCGCAATATCCTGCGCAACTGCGGTCTGATCGATCCGGAAAATGTGCATCATTATCTCGCCCGGGACGGCTATCGCGGATTTCTGCAGGCGCTGGAGATTGGGCCTGACAAGACACTCGAAGAGGTCAGGACGGCAGGGCTCCGTGGCCGCGGCGGCGCCGGATTTCCGACCTGGCGCAAGTGGCAATTTTGTCGGGATGCGCCCGGGCAGACGAAATATCTGATATGCAACGCCGACGAGGGCGACCCCGGTGCGTTTATGAACCGCTCGCTAATCGAGGGCGACCCGCACGCGGTGCTTGAAGGGATGCTGATCGCGGCCTTTACTTTGGGGGCTTCACAGGGCTATATCTACTGCCGGGCCGAATACCCGCTGGCCATACATCGACTGGAGACCGCTATTTCTCAGATGCGAGAACTGGGACTGCTGGGCAAAAATATTCAAGGCTCGGATTTCTCTTTCGATCTGACCATTAAAAAAGGTGCGGGCGCGTTCGTATGCGGCGAAGAGACAGCGCTGATTGCTTCGATCGAGGGCCGGCGGGGAATGCCGCAGCCTCGACCGCCGTTTCCCGCCGTGAGCGGTTTGTTAGGCAAGCCTACAGTCATTCAAAATGTGGAGTCGCTCGGCAACTTGCCGCTGATTCTTCGCAACGGAGCCGAGTGGTACACACAGTATGGCAGCGAGTCCAGCAAGGGAACGAAAACTTTCGCCCTGGCTGGAAAAATCAATCGAACGGGTCTGGTCGAGGTGCCGCTGGGTATCAAACTCAAGGATATAATCTATGAAATCGGAGGTGGTGTTCCCGGCGGTAAGGCCCTCAAAGCCGTACAGACTGGCGGGCCTTCGGGTGGATGCATACCGGCAGAAAAAATGGATCTGTCCGTTGACTACGAGGCGCTAACCCAGGCCGGCAGCATTATGGGTTCCGGCGGTATGATCGTGCTCGACGAAGATACGTGCATGGTCGATATGGCGAAGTATTTTCTGTCATTTACGCAGGCCGAATCCTGCGGTAAGTGCGCGCCGTGCCGGGTAGGGACGCGGGCAATGCTGAGTATTCTGGAGCGAATCGCAGCCGGAAAAGGCGAAATGGCCGACCTCGATAAGCTTGAAACAATGGCCCAGACCATCAAAGCCGGTTCACTATGCGGACTCGGCCAAACTGCACCCAATTCTGTTTTGAGTACGTTGCGGTATTTCAGGGCGGAATACGAAGCGCACATACGCGAGCACAAATGTCCGGCCGGTGTTTGTCCCCAGTTGCTCCATGCACCGTGTTCCAACGAATGTCCTGCCGGTGTTGATGTTCCGCTGTATATCTCGCTGATCCGCGATAATCGCCTGGAAGAAGCTCTTACCTCACACTTGGAGCGAAATCCTTTTTCCAATATATGTGCACGAGTTTGCCCGCATCCGTGCGAAGGAAAATGCCGGCGTATTCAGTTGGATGCACCGGTTTCCATTCGCGCTTTGAAACGCTATATGGTAGACACGGCCAAACGGATCGAGCCGCAGAAGATGGTACGCGAGAATCCTAATTGTCTCGATATGAAGATAGCCGTTATTGGGGCCGGCCCTGCAGGCTTAAGCTGTGCTTATTTCCTGCGCCGCATGGGCTATCCGGTTACAGTATTCGAGAAGCAGGAGCGCCCGGGCGGTATGATGACCTATGCCATCCCCGAGTATCGTCTGCCTCGCAAAATCCTGCAGGAAGAAATTGACTGGCTTTTAGGGACGGGTATCGAGCTGAAGACGAATACCGAGGTCGGCAAAGACGTGACGATTGACCAGCTTAAACAGCAGGGATACAAAGCCTTCTTCCTGGGCCTGGGCGCCTGGAAAGGTATGAGCATGGGCATCCCCGGAGAAAAGCTCAGAGGTGTCATGCAGGGCCTGGATTTTCTGGTGGGGCGCAACAAGGGCTTGGATGTTCCTATTGGCAAAAAAGTTGCCGTTATCGGTGGAGGTGACGTGGCGATTGACTCGGCCCGCACAGCCTTCCGCATGGGAGCCGACGTGGTAATTGTCTACCGCCGGACTCGGGAAGAAATGCCCGGAATCGAATCTGAAATCGAAGAGGCAGAGGCCGAAGGCATCCGATTTGAGTTCCTGGCATTGCCGGAACGTATCGAAGGCAGTGGTAAACACGTGGAGAGACTCGTTTGTCGCCGGATGAGACTGGGTGAGTTCTCTTTGGACGGACGGCGGCGTCCCGAATCGACAGAAGATATTTTTCAACTTGAAGTTGACACCGTCATTGCCGCTATCGGGCAGCAGGTTGTGGCTGAGACCATCGCCGAACAAGTCGGCCTGACGTTGAAAAGGTCCGGACGTATCGATATTGATTCGTTCAACCACGAAACCGAAGTAGCAATGTTTTTCTCAGGCGGCGATGCAGTCACCGGACCGAGTATCGTCCTGGAAGCTGTCGGAGCGGGTGAAAGGGCGGCGGTCAAAATAAACGAAAAACTTTCGCGGAATCTCGCACCACAGGACCGTCCTGAACCGTTCTGGCGCCGAACACTTGCAAACGACACGGAATTTGACCCTGAAGCCGAACCGGTTGAAATTCCTCCGCTGAAGCAGAAAACTCTGCCGCTCGATGCGCGACGCAATTTCGAAGAGGTTGAATTAGAAATTCCTAAAAATAAGTCCTACCAGGAGTGCCTTCGGTGTTTGCGGTGTGATTATCGTGTGCAGGAATGACTTCTGACAGGAAAGCGGCGAACCGCCCGGATGCAAGCGGCGTAAAGAAAAAGAAACAACTAACTAAACAAAGGATTCAGTTGAAGTGAAACTGACAATAGATGGACAATCTGTGACCGTTGAAAAAGGCCAAACGGTCCTTGAATGCGCTTTGGAGAATGATATTTCCATTCCCCATCTTTGTACGCACTCGAGTTTGTCGCCGTTCGGCGCATGCCGGCTCTGTGTGGTCGAGATAGAAGGAATGCGCGGATACCCGACTTCGTGTACAACCCCCGCAGCCGAATCGATGGTGGTTCGGACCGATACCGAAGCGCTGCAGACTCTGCGCCGGAATATTCTGGCGCTCATAATGCTCGAACATCCCAGCGCTTGTCTTGTGTGCGGCCGGCGCGAGCAATGCGAACAATACCGGCCCGAAGCGGAAAGGGCGGGTAGCACGACCGGGTGTCATACCTGTAACAATAAGGAAGTCTGCGAGGTGCGTGTTTTGGCGGAAGAACTGGGCTTTGCGGAGCTGCCGGTACCGCCCTCATACCACGAGCGCCCGGTGGAACGTTCCGAGCCCTTCATGGACCGTGACCTCAATCTTTGTATACTTTGCGGCCGCTGCGTGCGCATCTGCAAATATCACCAGGGCACAGCGGTTATTGATTTTGTCAATCGCGGCAGTGAAACGCGTATCGGCCAGGCCTTCGGGCACTCGCTGCTCGAAGCAGGTTGTCAGTTCTGCGGTTCGTGTGTTGACGTATGCCCGACCGGCAGCCTGGCCGACCGGTACGCCAAGTGGCACGGCAAGCCGGATAGCGTCACCGAATCGACCTGTATTTTCTGTAATGAGGCGTGCGCGTTGGCGCTCGGAGCCGGGAATGAGAAACTGGTAACTGCGCAGGCTGTGAATGAAAGTGTCCCTGTGTGTGTGCTGGGTCGATTTGCAATTCCCGAATTTCTGAACGGTAATGACCGATTGGGTATGCCGTTGGTGCGTGTAGGTGAGATTTTACGACAGGTCGAATGGGAAGAAGCTCTCGAAACAATAACTCCGAAACTAAGCGAATTTGTCGGCGATAGTTTCGCGCTGATTTGTGACACAACGAGCAGCCTCGAAGACCGTTACATCTTCAGGAAGTTCACCAGCGAGGTGATGAAATCGAAAAACTATATTGAGATCGAACCGGATGCACGTGGCGTCTCGCGCGGCTTATTGCCGAAGGGTACTAAAGCAGCGCTGCTGATGGGGAACTTTATCGATACCGCTGCTCTGGAGCAGCTTGAGCTTCTGATTGTGCAGGACTGTTACCCGACGCCTGCGAGCGGGCGCGCCGATGTTGTGCTGCCGGCTGCAATCTTCGCCGAGGTTGACGGTATGATTCTCGATGGCTCCGGGCAAAAACGCCCTCTGCGCAAAGCGTGCGAGCCGCCGGGCCGGGCAAAACCGGAATGGTGGATTATCTGCCGGCTTGCTAAAGCAATGGGGGCCAAAGGTTTTGACTATGAATCCGCCGATGCGATAGCGCGTGAGGCGGGAATCCTGGATGCAAAGCTGTGGGTAAATCGGCCGGATGCTCCCGCTGCTGCGAAGAATCTGAAACTCCGACGAACATACTTCCGAGGCCATCGAATTGACGAGAAGGTGCGTGGATTCCGGGAGCTGCCTGTAGATGATAGTTGTGCTCTTGATGTAGTGGCGGATAAACGTGAAGGGGCATTTCAAATTCTTGATAAACGTGAGATTGCACCGAACGTTCACGAAATAATTATTGCTGCGCCGGAGGTTGCGAAAAAAGCCTT
>JBARRE010000432.1:0-2176 GCA_049644065.1 Sedimentisphaerales bacterium
TTCAAGGAGCAGGTTCAGGACATAAGAGACAGAACGCAGGAATCGACGACGGTCCCGGATCACGGAAGCAGGGAAAGCCTGTTAGAAAACAACTCTTCTTTTCAATATATGAATCGAGAGATGAACATCGAGAATCTGAGACCGAAGTTTGAAAAGCAGACGCCCCCACAAAATCGGGCCGGCGATAGAAAACAAACCACTTATGCCCATCAAGGGACTTCCGCTCTGGAGCAGTCTACGCCCTCGATGGATTCCACATCGCAGAAGAGCCTCTTTTTGCAAAAGGGCACAAATTTGTCCACCACAGGCAGAGAGTTCCAAACAGGTCAGGGACAAAATGCAACCGGCACTCTTGAGGCCCTTGAGACGGGCAGACGCGATACCTCAGACCTAACCGGAATTGGGCAAGATCGGGAACAAAGTGACGTTCTTGAGCGAATAAGGCAGCAGCTCGAAGATTTGACCAAGTCCCTCGATGCGACTATGCAGAGACGTGATGCATATAAGGATGTAAGCACTGACCCGGTCGCAAAACGCGAGCAGATACCTTTGGGATATCAGCGGTACGTGCCTGATTCCCGCCAAGTCGTCCCCCGGGAGCGGATTGATTCGAGCGGCACTCTGAACTATTACAAGCCGCAGGGAGCTGAACTCGGCTTCAAGGGAGAAGAGCTTGCTGCAGCAGGGGGGGGACTTAATAGGGCCGATGACGGCAGACAAACCGGTTTGGAGTTTACAGGAATACCGAACTACGATAACTCTCAAAAGAGAAGTTCTCCGTTGGAGGAACTGAATAAACTTTCACGGGCCGACATATCCGCCGAAGCGAACCGGATTATGGGCCCTCACAGTAGTCTTGAATCTTTATCGGAGTCGAAGTTCAATCAGCACATGCGTGAGGCCGAAGAGCATCTGAAGGCGGGCAGGTACTATCGTGCAGCGGGCGGTTTCTCTCTGGCTTCTGTTTATCAGTCGGGCAATCCTCTGGCCCTCGCGGGCAGGGGACATGCATTATTTGCCGCCGGTGAATACGTCAGCAGCGCTTTGTTTCTCTCCAGGGCGCTGGCGATTAGTCCCGAATATCTGCAGATGAGAGTTGACCTTGTGGCCATGCTTGGTGACGGGAACAAACTTGCCGGCAGGATTGCCGATATTGAGCAATGGCTGGCACGCAGCGGTTCGAGCCAGTTGCAATTTCTCCTTGGTTATGTTTATTACCGAACGGGCCAACTTCTCCGGGCGAAACAGGCGATTGATGCCGCCTATGAGAAGACGCCGGAGTCACCGGCTGTGCAGGCAATGAAAATTACTATTGATCATATGACGATGCGGCGGTGACAAGCACAGACGCCTGAGTGCTATCCCGGAGATAACACACATATCATAGCCGGTGTTATTCCGGCATGTGGCATCGGCTCCAAGGATCTCGAGACCGTTCTTGTGGTAATTCGAACTTAGCGTGAGATATCTTTTTCAAGCTGGGCAAGCACGGTTCTGGTTTTTGAGATCTTGTTACCTTCCGGTCCGTTCCAGCGAAGCTCGGCATTTTGCTGTATCATCCCTTCGATTTTTTTGCAGGCTAAAAGGACGGTGGCGTGATTTTTATTGCCCATTACCCGGCCGATCTCGGATGAGGACATCTTCGTGTGCTTTCTCGTCAGGTACATGCTGAAATGGCGGGCCAAAGCCACGGTCCTGTTTTTCTTGGAAGAGTGTATACTCGTCGGAGTGATCCCGAAAAAAGTCGCCGCGGCTGATTCGATATCCGATACGTGCACAATCGGGTCGCATCTTTCCAGGTGTTCGATCAGAACGGCTTTGGCCATTGAAGTTGTGATTTTTTCATTTTTCAGTGCCGTAAATGCAATTAATTTCAGCAGGGCGCCTTCCAATTCCCGCACGTTGGTACGCATATTTTCAGCGATGTATCTTATTACACTCTCGGGAACAAGTTTATTAGCGTTTGCTTTTGTATAAGCGGTTTGCGAACCGCCCCTGTGAATATTATTTGCATATTGTCTGCATATTTCGCAGCGAGTTTCCAGGTCCGGGATGTCAATTTTGACGACCATTCCTGAGACGAAGCGGTTAACCAGCTTTTCGGATAGTTGGCTGATCATCTTCGGATGTGCATCGGAAGCAAGTACCACCTGCTTACCGGCCAGATTGATTGTGT
>JBARRE010000433.1:0-2077 GCA_049644065.1 Sedimentisphaerales bacterium
CTTTAAGACCTTGCGGCCGGTATCAAGTGTGATGCTATCTTTTAAAATCGATCCGTTAAAAATAATCGGAGCGTTTAGAGTGAGTTTCTAAACGCTCCGATTTTATTTTCGTCACTTTCATCTTCGGAAAATGCTACTAAAGCCTTCCGGCTGCTACACCTTCTCCGGCACGGGGCACACGAACGGTTTTCGATATTCACGGTGCAGTATCTTATTTGCCTCGGCGCTGTTGGTGAACACTTCCTTCTTCGGATCGAACTGCAGAAGCGGGCCCATCGACATCGGGTACTTGTCCAAATCGACGCCGTTATCTTTGAAATGCTGAACGGTCCGGTTCAGCGTCTCGATATTGTCGTCCCGGCTCTTGACCTTTTCCAGCGCGGCTTTTGCCTGGCCTTCGGAGACCTTGTTGTTTTCGCCGAGATAGTAGCTGATATTGGCCAGGTGCGCCAGTGCCGCTGAGAGATGCCCCTGGAAAGCGTCGGCGTTGAGGTCTTCGTATTTCCGGCTGCGGACGGCCTGAACGAAGTTGTCGAAATGGTCGCCGCCGCCCTTGAACTCCTTGATCACCTCGCCTTTAAGATCGAACGCGACGCAATGAGTGTATTCCCTTTGGACCAGGCAGCCTTCGGTCCCATAGAAAATCACGCCGATCTTGTTGCCTTTCGTGCTGCCGAACATCTTATTGATCTGCTCGTCCGCCGAGTTATCGACCGAAAGTCCCCGCGTCTCGAAGACCATGCACTTGTCGCCGTAATCGTAGATGGCGATCTCGGTGTTGGCCGTATCACCGGCATCGACGTAACTGGGATCCTTGCGTTCGGCCTGATAACCTAAGCGTCCGCCGTACGCAATCACGCTGTTCGGATGGCGATTGATGCCGAGTCCCCATCGGGCGATGTCGGTTTGATGAGGGCCCTGGTTGCCCGAGTCACCATTGCCGTAAAGCCGCTGCCAGTGCCAGTCGTAGTGGAACCGTTCCCGCGTGAGCTTCGGCGTGGTATAAGGTGCCGGGCCGCTCCACAGATTGAAGTCGGCCTCTTCCGGTATCGGATAATCGCCCAGCGGGCCGATAGATCCTCGCCGCTTGTAACACAGCCCCCGCGAGAAGTTGACCTCGCCGATACCGCCGTCCGCGATAAACTTCATGGCGTTTTGAATGGCCGGATTCGAGCGGCATTGTGTCCCCACCTGGCACATCCTTCCGTATTTCTTCGCCGCGGCCACGAGTGCGGCGCCTTCCGGAATATCATGACTGATGGGCTTTTCGATGTACGTGTCTTTTCCCGCCTGCATCGCCCAGACGCCGCACAGCGCATGCCAGTGGTTCGGCGTCGCCGTCGAAACGATATCGACGGACTTGTCGTCGAACACCTCACGCATGTCCTTGACAAACCTGGGCCGGCGGCCCGTGCGTTTCTCGATGGATTTGCAGCAGTTTTGGCCGACCTTCTCATCGATATCGACTATGTATGCGATTTCGCAATCCTTCCGGCCGGAAAAGGCGCTGATGTGACTGCCGCCCCGGCCTTTGCAGCCGACCACCGCGCAAAGAAGCTTTTCATTGGCGCTGCTGCTTTGCGCTCTGGCGACGCTGCTGATCATCGGAGCCGAAGATACCGCCGCTGCCGCCGCGGCAAAAATCGAGTCCTGCAAAAATTGTCGGCGAGTTCGATTTGTCATAATAACCTCTCCTAAAAAATTAAAAGCCTTATCGAATATCACTTTTATAGATGACTTCGTGATTCCATATTAACTTCCCGGCTACACCGCCAGGCGATACAACTCATCAAAATACCGGAATTTCACCTTAATTGCAACAATACGAACTCGCATTTCAAAGATTCTGTGGATACCCCGCAAAAAAACAGACCGGCGATTGGCTTTGTTTTTTCAAATTAACCACTAATAAACCTGGCGCGGCCTTGGGCTTCGCTTATCGGCCGCAATCAAAAAGAGGTTCTTCCGTATAATGCGCGAGTGCATTCGATGTTCGGGACGACCGAGAAAAATCGTTCGGGGCCCCAGAGGCGAAAATTTCCCCCCGCCTGCCCAAATTTACGCCTCTGCCCAAACG
>JBARRE010000434.1:0-5414 GCA_049644065.1 Sedimentisphaerales bacterium
GGCATGAGCGGCGGCATGGGCGGCATGGGCGGCATGAGCGGCGGCTATGGCGGCGGCATGGGCATGGGCATGGGCGGCCAGGGCGGCGGCATGCAGGCACAGAGTCTGTTAGAACTTGTTCAAGAGAGCATCAATCCGGATAGCTGGTTCGATCTCAGTGATACCGGAGAAGGGACTATAACACCTTATCCAACTCAGCAACCGAAGAAACTTGCCGTCTACAATACCCATGAGGTCCATCAAGAAATCGAGAAGCTGCTGGCGGCGCTGCGTAAGTCACTCGGACATCAGGTCTCCATCGAGGCCAGATTCCTGGTCGTTAGTGAGAACTTCCTCGAGGATATCGGGCTGGACATAGATTTCCTGAATGATGCAGGGGGCCGTTGGGGTCAGATTTCCTTCGAACAAGACTCTGCCTTTATAACTGAGCCATCGGCTACATCGGTTCCTCTGAGTATTGGTAGTATCGGTACCGCGGCTGCATCGATTACAGGCGGGTATGGTTCTATACTCGACGATTTGCAGGTTTCGTTCCTCATACGAGCGACTCAGGCCCACAGAGATGCGAAGTCGTTGACTGCTCCTATGGCCACTGTTCTGAGCGGCGAGTCTGCTAATTTCAATATTAATAGAACGTTGATTTTTGCGCTGCCTCCAATTCAGTCGACCGGGACCACTCAAATCAGCGGGGTGGCCGGCACAACTACGGGCACTGGCGGGGGCAACACCCCGCAGTATATGCCAGTACAGATTGGCAGTGCTCTGAGTATTACGCCGACTATCACCCATGATAAGAAGAATGTGTTACTCAATATCATCACGACACAGAACGATTTCCTTGGGATTCAGACGAGTGAGGTTTCAGCGCCTATTGTCGGTGGAGCCGCAACGGGGGAGGTTCAGACGTGGGAGGTGCAGCTTCCTGAGACTGAAACTTCTTCGCTCATGACGCGTGTAAGTGTACCCGATAGCGGGACTTTACTATTGGGCGGCCAGAGAATATCGGCAGAGGTTGACAAGGAATCCGGTGTCCCGATATTGAGCAAGATACCTATTTTAGGAAGATTGTTCGGCAACCGCAGCAAGGTTAAAGACCACAAGATATTATTGATAATGGTGAAGCCGACTATTATTCTGCAAGAAGAGCGTGAAGCTGAAGCAATTGCCGCATTTGAAAGCGAGTTATAGACTTCAGGCTGTTACAGGGGTCTCTTACGATAGTTCCCACATTCTTGTGAAACGTAATTTGTGACGTCTGAGTACGCTGGAATGTCTTGGACGATTAACTGTTTCAGAAACAATAACTATTTTATAGAAACAGACAGTATGAAACGACAATTTCTGATTAGCTTGTTCGTTTTGTTTTTTGTATCGGGTCTTGCCGAGGCAGTGGATCTACAATGGTCCGGAGTTCCCGATCCGCTGCACAATTCTTCGACAGCCTATAAACAAAACGAACTGATTGTGCGCTTTGCCGATCCGGATACAGGTTCCCAACTGCCGGAAGGGCCGGTGCTGACCGGTCCGTTGACGCGTCGCGCGATAAGAAGCAGGATTTCTGATTTCATCGTAGCCGGAGCTGCGGTGGATAAAGAATATGACGACTCTTCGCCCGGGCTGGCTGTTGTAAAACTGCCGGCCGGTACGAGCGTTCTGGGTGCCGGGATCAAATTCCTCCAGTCGGCCAACGTTCTATATGCCGAACCGAACTATAAGTACAGGTTGTTTGCTGTTCCCAACGATCCGTTTTTTACTGATTTGTGGGGATTGGACAATACGGGGCAGAGGGGCGGTACGGCAGATGCCGACATTGATGCGCCCGAGGCATGGGATATTACAACCGGCAGCTCCGATATTATTGTAGCCGTTATCGACTCAGGCATCGACTATCAGCACCCCGACCTGACTGCTAATATGTGGGTGAACGTCGCAGAGCAAGGCGGCACGCCCGGAGTTGACGATGATGATAATGGGTATACAGATGATATCTACGGTTATGATTTTGCCGGCACCAGTGCGATGAGGTCAAACGACGGCAAAAGCGATCCGAAGGATGCATGGTATCACGGCACTCATGTAGCGGGAATCATCGGAGCCTTGGGCAATAATACCCAAGGCGTCGCAGGCGTCTGCTGGAATGTCAAATTAATGGCCCTGAAGATATACGCCGATGATTTCAATACTGTCCCCGAAACCTTTGCCAGCGATGCGATTTTAGCTATACAGTACGCTATAGACAATAGCGCAGATATTATAAACTTTTCGTCGGGCGGGGAATACGATTCACAAGCTCTTAAAGAAGCGATCAAAAAGGCCGGCGATGCAGGAATTCTTTTTGTCGCTGCGGCAGGCAACGATTATGGCAGTGACAATGATGAAACTGCTGTTTATCCGGCAAGCTACGACCTTGACAACATTATTTCCGTAATGTCAACCGATCCAAACGACCTGATGTCGGATTTCTCCAATTACGGAGCAACTTCGGTTGACATAGCCGGGCCCGGGACGGACATTGTGAGCACCACGCCGTCATCCCAGAATTTTGCAATGACCGTTTTCGGCGTATCTACTAACTATGATATGCTAAGCGGGACATCGCAGTCCACGGGTTATGTCTCAGGTGCTTGTGCCCTGGTAAAGTCGTATTATCCGGCCCTGCCGAAAGAAGTAATCAAGGGACTTCTAATGAAGACGGTCAATCCGGTGCTGACCACGCCCATGCGTTGTCTATCCGGCGGACGCGTTAACCTTCACAGCGCATTAACATTAATCCCGAGTGGAAAACCGGGCAGGGTTATCAATGCCAGGAATCCGGAACATTTGTACACTACGATCCAGGCGGCGATTGATGCCGCCAGTGACGGTGACGAGCTGATCGCCGAAGCCAACAGCCTCTTCTTCGAAGGTATCGACTTCGACGGTAAGGCCATAATGCTTCGCAGCGGCGATATCAACGAGCCGGCCAATACGGCCATTAGTCCTGAAAATACCGTCATTTTGGGCATGTTAAGTGACGGTTCTACAGTAACATTTGCGAAAAATGAGGGGCCCGGCACTGTTTTAAAAGGTTTTACCATCAGCCGGGGCAACGCCGATTACGGCGGCGGTATCCGGTGCGACGGAGCATCGCCGACTATTACCGACTGCATTATAACTAATAATATCGCCAAATATTATGGCGCCGGTATCGATTGCACTAATAACAGTTCGCCCATAATTAAAAACTGTACGATCGCTGACAACCAGACTTCAGGAAGCATCGCTATCGGGGGAGGTATCAATTGTGAGGATTCTTCTCCGACAATTGAAAATTGTACTATCAGCTACAATTTCGCAGACAACGTGGGCGGCGGTATAGCTTGCTATAATTCCAATCCAACTATTTTCAATTGTTTGATCGCGAATAATTCAGCGGTCTACAAAGGCGGTGGTATCGATCTCGAAAACTCATCGCCGGTCATCACGAACTGCACAATTATCGTTGATGATCCGAATGCTTCGAAAGATGGAGGCATCTTTGCCTATCAAGACTCTTTGCCGCTCATCACAAACTGTATCCTTTGGGGCAACGGTGACGACCTGTACAACTGTTCGGCAACTTACTCCTGCATCGAGGATGACGACAAAGGAAGAGGCAATGTCCATTTAGAGCCTATATTTATGACCGGCCCGCTTGGCGATTATTATTTAAGCCAGATGGCCGCCGGACAACTGGGCGACAGCACCGGTATCGATCTCGGAGATCCTGCTACCGATCCCGTTCTTGAACTGGGTTCGTATACCACAAGAACCGACTGCGTCACCGATGCAGGTATAGCGGATATGGGTTTTCATTACCCTGCCATACCGGCAAAAACCGTCCAGTTGAATATCACTGTAACAGGCAACGGCAGTGTTGAGCCTGGTAGTGGTTCCTATCGTCAGTATGAGGTAGTACAGCTTAAAGCAGATCCGAATGAAGGCCATCGGATCAAGGCCTGGACCGGAACCGAGGACGACTCATCGAATGATCCTGACAAAACGATCACGATGATTGCTGATACAAACGTCACGATCGAATTTGAAGTCATTCCCTTATATCAATTGCGCACCGAAGTTGTCGGGAGTAATGGAACAATTTCGCCTCACCACAGAAGGGGCGAATATTATCCCGATGGCACAGTCATAACATTAATCGCCACACCCGACAAAACCTACGGTATCGACAAATGGACAGGAACAGACGATGACACCTCCTGGTCCACTAAAAATACCGTGACAATTGATTCCGACAAGGATGTGACCGTTTTGTTCCGGCAGCCGAGGAGTTTGAGCGTACCGGGACAATATCCCACGATTGGAGATGCCATCAACGCTGCTTACGATCACGGCGACAAGGTGATCGTATCAGCCGGCACCTACCCTGGCGGTTATGATTTCCAGGGCAAGGCTATTACTGTAGCCAGCGAGCATCCGGACGATCCGGTCTCTGTGGCTGCGACAATAATTGATTGTGCCGGCACATCGCGCGCTTTCATATTCCAAAGCGGCGAGGGCCATGACTCTGTCGTTGATGGCTTCACGATTATGAATGGCTCGGCAGTCGTCAATCCCAATGCTCCGGCCAACACTGGGGGCACTGGCATTTCTCCCCCCGAAAACGCTCTCGGTGGAGCGATCGCATGCTTCAATGGAAGCAGTCCTACGATCTCTAACTTAATTATCACAAACAGCCTCGCCTGGGGTAAAAATGGTGAGGATGCGTCTTTTATTCATCCGGCTCCAGACCCAGCCCCAGATCCTCTGGATCCGCTGGATCCCAATGCTCCATTTCCTGAGCTTCCTGATATTGATCTTAACAATCCTACCACCTATGACCCGAACAACGTAGCGACCTGGGATCCAAATGATGCGTGGGATCCAACTATTCCGTGGGATCCAAATAATCCTAACACACCTGATCCCAATTCTTTAGTAGACGGTATGGATGGACAGAATGGTGCTAATGGCCTGGACGGTGAGCCTGGCGCAGACGGTGCGCCTGGTGCAGACGCCTTCAAAGGCGGCGACGGTGGCATAGGCTATGGCGGCGCGATGTACTTTGACGCCAACTGTGCTCCGATCATTCTGCATTGTACGATAATCGGTTGTAATGCAATCGGCGGAAGCGGTGGTTTCGGCGGACGGGGCCAGGACGGCCAGGACGGCCAGGATGGACAGGATGGACAGCCGGGACAGGATGGACAGCCGGGGCAGGCGGGCCTTAATGATGGAGAAGACGGTGCAGGCGGCAACGGTGGTAACGGCGGCGCCGGCGGCCCAGGCGGCAGAGGCGGTGACGGTGGAGCCGGAGGGGATGGCGGATCAGGAGCCGAAGCTTTAGGCGGTGCGATATATTTCGGTGCCAATTGCCGTCCGACGATACGATATTGTAC
>JBARRE010000435.1:0-1645 GCA_049644065.1 Sedimentisphaerales bacterium
GGGGTGGTTAGTTCCTCTATCCCGTATAAAGCAGGACACTCCTCGGCGACATAGCGGGTTAGGCGATTCTCGTGGTTGCCCTCGTGGAAGACGTGGGTAGCCTTCGGGCAGAGGTCTCGGAAGCGGAAGAGTAATTCGCACCCCACCTCCCGTTCAAACTTCACCCGGTTGACTCGTTCGTCCTTGGCAACCCTCCTATACTTGGTGGAAATTGACCAGCAGTCCAACCAATCTCCGAGATAGTGGATTTCGTCCGGGCGGACCCCCTGAAGGAACTCCGCAAACATATCCACGATCTTGGGGTCGTAGTACGGGACGTGCTGGTCGTTCCAAACGACCTGGACCACCACGGGCTAACCCCCATTCTGGAGGGTTAGGATGGCCTTCCGGCCGGTAAGGGCCAACACTCCCACAAACAACTTCGGGTCCGTAAGGAGGTTGGAAAGGATTGTTCCCACGGGCTGGGCGGTCTCACTGTCACCAAAGACGTGCTGAATAGTCGTCACGAATAGGGCAGATACGCCCAACCAAAAGGTTCTCGTCTTGTCGAGAGAGGCGGTTTTATTCACTTTGGGTCCTCCATAGTAGACATGAAATCGTTGAGGATGGACTCCACGGAGACCTCTGATGGGTCGTTCTCGGGGGAGTCCGAGGTGGTAACAGTGGGGGAGGTAACTTTGTCGGGGAGGTGGACATGGATGGGGAGGAGGTGGACGGTACAGCCACTCAACCCCAGACACAACACCCCCAGTAGTGCTAGTCGTCCCATAGTTCTTTGAACCTCTGGAGGAATAGGGCCTTCGCAAGGTCGGGGGTGAGCGGAGGCTTACCCCCAAAGCTTACCACACGGACTTCCTCAGTATCGGCCCGAGAGGGGAATAGCCATCGCATTTCATCCGCCACGAGCCCTTGCTCTATCGCATGGACACTAAACGGGGGTCCCCCGGGGGATAAATTAAACACCATGGCGATTACCTCTAGGGCTCGCTCCTCCAGCCGCCGGTAGTCGGGGCAATACTGCTTGACTCCCGACGGTAGGTCTGTGAGGTAGGCCTCCGCGGCATCGTGGAGGAGGCCCCAGCGAGCGTCTGCCGAAGGGACGAGTCGGGAGACGGTGACTGAATGCTCCGCTACGGAGTAGAACTGCCGACAATGCCCCCCAAACCGGCAGGTATTCGCTAGAGCGTGGGCGATGTCCGTGAGGACAACATCCTCCGGCTGGAGGTCCCCAGGGTTGATCCATCTCCCCACGTGAGTGTACATCCCGATGGGAGGGCCGGGAGGGACGTACTCCATAGAGTTCCCGAAGGAGTCCTCCCCCTTCGAGGGGGGGCAAGTTCGTTGCCCACAAGCGGCACACGTCCCGGGGATGTCCGTACAAATCACGTCGTGGGAGCAGGGAGGACTTTCGCCATCCAGGGCTACGGCGAACATCATCCGGCAGAACGCATGGGCCAAGTGTTCGTCTTGGGTGTCACCAGATTGGTGGGCGAATAGGTGGGTGAAGACGTGGTTGATGTGACTTCTAGCGGGGATCAACCGCCAATTATCCACACCGTATTTGTCCGCACCTTCCTTAAGGATGCGGGAGAGGGTTAGGATCGCCGGACCATCCAGGAGGTCCGCTCGGTAGGGGAGGTCTGAT
>JBARRE010000436.1:0-7537 GCA_049644065.1 Sedimentisphaerales bacterium
GTCTCACGTTGCTCAGCGTGAGATTTTCTATCTTCGCTTCGGGCAGACCGGAAATTGCACAGCCCGTGGGATTAGCGCCGGTCGCTTCGATATTGCTGATTGTCATATTACGCATGACCCCCATGGCCGGGGTTTCCATGTTTTTCCCGTTCGACAAGCTCAGGGCAGGCTTGAATGGACGGGCACGATTGCCTAATCGCAGGAAGATAGGCGCGCCGACCTTGTTCATCGTGATATTTGAGATGATCACGCGGTCCATCGTGCCGCCGTCCACGATTTCCAGCGCGATTCCCGCCAAGCGAGTCTCGTAAATCGAGCAGCCGGTAATGACAATATTCTCGAAGCCGCCATTCGATTCTGTGCCCATCTTCAGGGCGTTACATCGGCTGCTCAGGATGCAATTGCTCACCGCCACGTCCCGGCAGACCCGCGCCGAGGTGCTCTTGAGCACGATGGCGTCGTCTCCGGATTCGATATTGCAGTCTGAAATGACGACCCGCCGGCAGGAATCGATATTGATGCCGTCGTTATTATGATTGATCAGACTTCTGACTGTGATCCCGGTGATGCGCACATCATCGCAGGCCAGATAGTGCTGCACCCACATCGGTGAATTCCTGAGGGTCACATCCTTTACCGTGACATTTCGGCATTGACTAAATCGAATCATATAAGGTCGCACTTTGTAAGGCCCCTTAAACGACCCGCCCTGACCGTCGATGGTGCCGAGGCCCGTGATGGCTATCCGCTCGATGTTCTCGCCGTAAATCAGGCTCTTATCTGTGTAATTGTCCGTATAGGACCGGAAGGCCGGGACCGTGGGCGGATAATCTTTCAGGTCCGTACTGCCGAGGAGCGTTGAGCCGGCGGCGAGCCTGAGTGTCACGCCGCTCTTGAAATAAATCGTGCCGGACAGAAAAGTCCCCGGCGACAAATAAACTGTCCCGCCGCCGGACTGTGAGCACGCGTCGATGGCCTTTTGAATGGATGTCGTGCAAAGCGTTTTGCCGTCAGGCTTGGCGCCGTAATCGCGAACATCGTACAATTCCTCCGCCGCGATAGCCGAACCCGCGGCCAGAATACATATAGCTCCCACCAAAACCCACATACTGATTCGCCCCATTGTTTTAACCTCTCATAAAATGATTTTCTGTTCCCTGATCGTACTATAGATGTTTCTTCAGCCAAATCAGTGTCTCCTTCCACATCTCAGGCGTATATTCGTGCCCGACACCCTTGTACAGGACGCCGCGGAAATTCTCTGCTTTTCCGTATAGTTTGTAAAGATATTCCTGAAATGCGTTGATGAGCCGCACACCGTCTGCCGGCGAACCTCCGTCCTTATCACCGGTCAATGTCAGGAGCGGCCGTGGTGCAATCAGACCGACGACCGATTCGGCGTCGATCTTTTCCTTCAACATGTTCGGCACGTAGTAGTAGATGCCGTGCTGCCTGACCTGGCCGTGCGCGATAAGGTTCTGATACCGCGTCAGGCATGACACGCAAATCGCCGCTTTGATCCGCTCATCGAGTGCCGCGGCCCACCATGTCCGCGTCGAGCCCATGCTCATCCCCATCGCGGCGATGCGCTTAGGATCGACCTCAGGGCGTGACACCAAATAATTCAACGCCAGCAGGTCGTCACGAACCATCATCCCCCACAGCGTCCGGCCCTGCCAGAGAAACATCTTGAACAGTGACTCCTCCGTCCGGCCTCCTTCTTCCTTTTTTCCCGCCGGTCCCTGAAACCGCCGCTCACCGAAGGAGTACGCGTCAATACAAAGAACGACGTAGCCTTCCCGCGCGAGTGCTTCGCCCGTGGCGAAATCGAGCGTCTTAAATGCCTTGCTGATGACCTCCTCCTTGCCCTGCTTGTACTTACCGCCGTGATAGTGATTATACAGAATCGCCGGCCCCCGCCCCTTGTGCCCGGCGGGGATCAGAATGTACCCGTACACCATGTCACCGACACCATTATCAAACGTGAACCGCTCCAGGTCGTAACCGTCTTTATGTTGTCTCTCCTGGATAGTCACTTTCGGCGTGAACAATTCGGGCAAATCACCGAGTAGTCGCCACAACTTTTTGCGAAGCTCTGTTCTGCGTTTCTCCCACGATTGCACCGACCTCGGCAACGGCGTCTGGAAAGACGTAAAGCCGCCGTTCAAAACCGCCGGCGGTAAATCCTTTGACATACCTGATGAAATAGACGCTAAAACAATGGGCACTATCGCAAAATTCATTTCTGTCCTCCCAATCCCTACGCGGGTTTTGCCTGACCACAGATTTCATATATGCTGTCGTATGCCTCCGCCTGCTCCTGGGGGCTCTGGCAGTAGGTCACTACAATCAATTTCATCCCCGGCTTCCACAGTCGGCGGACGCTCTCAGCAATAGTCTCAAGGCCGCCGACAATCCGGGCGTTGACTGCAATGCCGGTATTCACAAACGCCTCGGCAAAAGGCGCCTGCGGATTCGGCGACGGATCCGTGGCGGCTGAAAACGCACCATCAACCATTCGCAGCCCAGAGATTTTCTTAACCATCTCCATCTTGTCCGACCAGTTGCCGCAACTGTGAAACGTCGAGCCTCCGAATGGCTTTCCCGCATGTTCGACGGCCGGAGCGGCAAGTTCAAGATATTGCTGCCCCGATATCATCAACGCGTTATCGTCGCTCATCCCCAGCCCCTCAAAACACCGGCACGAACTATATCCATGCCCGGGCCGGGCCAATGCATTGCCGATACGCTTGATCTGCACTTGTGTGAATTCTATGAGCAGTTCTGCGAGGCGATTCAGCAGCGTCTTGACGGCTTGCGGATCATCCAGCATCTCGATAAAAAAGCTGCTCATCTCCACGACGTTGCAGGCAATATTCAAAGGCGACTGTGTGTCGGTCAGTGACATTGGGACGCGCCCGCCGGTCTTGTCGAGAAAATAGTCGATCATATCGAGCGTGTGTCTGCCAATGTGAGTCTGCGATACCGGCATAGGCGTATAATCCAGTGCCTCTTTGACCGAGCCGAACTTCGGGCGTATAGCCGGTGCTTGTTTTTCTTTCCAGATGTAATCTGTGCCGAATGTGCTGGCAACAGTACCGATCCCGTACCACGGCACGAGAAAATTGGGAACGTCGGCCTTGAACTCCATGCTCTTTTTCAGCCCGCCAAGCTGCCATTCCAAAGAAGCGATCATATTTTTGCAGCCGTAAGAGAAGACCTCAGCGATGCGCATTCGCCGATGCACAAGCACTCCCGACTCGGCCTGCCAAAACTTGCGACACCGCTCCTGCAGCGACGCTTCGTAATCGGCATAAGCTTCGAAGTCAAACGCCTCCGGCGATACAGGCTCTGCCGGAGTCGCCTGCACATCAATACCTGTCTGGTCGAATGTTTGATCCCTCACATTTGGCCTCCTTGTATACACATGATCAACATGGCAGCATTATAGCTTTATTCTGTAGATTTGTCATCAGGCATGAAAGAAGGGAAACTGTAGGAATTATGGGATGAATTTGGTACAATAACTTGTATGAATATTCTCATCTGATTCGTGTTGGAGACGGGCAATGGACGATTTGAGTAAGAAACATGTAAGTCGGCGTGACTTTTTGAGGGGGGCAGTTGCGGCATTGACGCTACCGGCCATTGTGCGCTCGGCGCAGCGCACAGACAAGCGGCCGAATATCATTCTTTTCATCACCGATGATCAGGACAAGCATTCCATCGGTGCTTACGGGGGAAACTCTCTAACGCCGAACCTGGACCGCATGGCGCGCGAGGGCATGGTTTTCCACCAGGCCTATGTCAGCAGCACGGTCTGCACGCCGTCGCGCTATTCATTTCTAACGGGACGCTACGCCGGGCGTTCTTACTGCAAGCGATATGAAGACGAGTGCCCTCCGGGACAGCAGGGTTTTCCTTCGTTCAACGTCGAACTCGAAGAGGACAACATGAACGTCGGAGCAGTTCTTCACAAGAGCGGCTACGCGACAGGCTATGTCGGAAAGTTCCACGTTGGTCCCGATATTAAACGACCCGAAGAGCATGAGCAGCTCGGCTTGAAATATGTCCCAAAAGACGCGCCGGCGAACTCTGAGGCCACTACTGCATTCCGGCACAATGAGCGTTGGTATCGCCGGTACATTGAGAAGAAAGGATTCTCGTGGACCAGGAACATTTACTGGGGTAATATGCAGAGCCCTTTCAACCATCACAATCCCGAATGGACAATTGAGGCGGCACTGGAGTTCATCGACGAGAACAAGGACGTACCTTTCTATTTGCACTACTGCACGACCCTGACCCACGGCCCCGACAAGTCGTGGAGCAATTCGATGGAACATCCTCGCATCTCGGGCGAGGGGATGCTCGATGAAATCCCGAACGTGATGACCGACCGTAAGGCTCTGCTCAAGCGCCTGGAAGACAAAGGGCTTGATCCCGAGCAGGGCCACGCCGGTTATGCGCAGGTTGATGACAGCATCGGGGCGATCCTCAAGAAGCTGGATGAGTTGGGCATCTCCGACAACACGCTGATTGTTTTCACTTCCGATCACGGCTCGAACATGAAAGGATCGCTGTACAATATTGACGGAACCAACGTGCCGTGGATCATGCGATGGCCCGGGGCGATCAAAGCCGGCACCGAATGCGATGAGCTGGTTCAGAACATCGACCTGGTGCCGACGTTCTTTGACCTGGCCGGTGCGACGGTCCCGGATAAATATGTTATGGACGGACAGAGCCTAAAGCCGTTGTTTGCCGGCAGGAAACCTGAGCAGTGGCGCGATCATCTCTACTTTGAGATGGGTTCGGGCCGTGCGGTCTGCACAAAAGACTGGAAATACATCGCCGTGCGGTACCCGAAGGAACGGATCGCCGAAATCAAAAAGGCCCGCCCCGATTCACTGCCGAAACTCATGGCCTACATCGGGCGAATGGGCATCGGCACCCGCGGCGCGCAGAATCCCGGCTTCTTCGATTACGACCAGTTGTACAATGTCAAACAGGATGTGAAGGAGCAACGAAACCTTGCCGGGGATCCCGACTATCGGGAACGGCTGGAGAAAATGCGTGAAATGCTCAAGAAAGACCTGGAGTTATTCGGCCGGCCCTTTGGGGAATTCGTCCCCGGCGGCAATGCCGCTCCTGCGGGGCTTATCGATGAGCAGGTCGAACTGGTCAAGAAGATAAAGATTGTCGGCAAAAAGGTCACCTTGCCGGATGAGAGTGTCATTGACGAACAATCACAGTCCGACCGGCAGCGAAAAGCGGCCGAAAGAGAAAGCCGGCGAGCAAGTAAGAAACGTCAAAACCGAACAAAGTAAAAGGATGAGCATTTGACTGTTCGGTTATGCACTGGCGATCATATAGACTACGGTAACAATTACTGCGACGAACGCCCAGCCGACCAGGAATCCAACTACCGATGTACGCGATGGTATCATAAATTCGAGATTGGTGTTCGGGAAGATGTTTCGCTTCTCGGGCACGACGGCATCGTCCGGCAGCGTGCAGGGAGCAGCAGGCTGCTCTCCCGGCTTGATCGGGGTTCGGATCAGTGCATAGTAATTATCGAGTTTCTCTTCCGCCACCGGTTTAGTTAATAGGCTGACCACGATGCCGCTGATCAATCCTGCCGACAGATACAGAATCATCTGCCACGGCAGATAAAGCTGGCCGTTCCAAAGCATAAAGTCCGGCAGGCACTGAGCGCAACCGGCATTGAAATCCCAGAGGACATACTGGCCAAATGAGATTTTACTGGTGAACAGCATTACTGCAAAACTGACCAGGGTCGTTGCCCATGCTCCGGCAACAGTCGTCCGGCGCCAGAACAAACCCATCCAGAAGGCAAGGCCCATCATCGCCGAGACCTTCCAGAATATCTCCAGTCCGGCCACAACGCCGGGCAGCCAGAAAGCAAACACCACGCCGCCGGAGACAACGACAACAGCAGCGATCCGACCCACAGTTAAATAGTGGCTTTGTGGCTTGTCGGGAGACAACGGCCTGTATATGTTCTCGGTGAAAAGTCCTGCCGACGCTATCATGAACGCATCGCACGAACTCATTACCGACGCCAGAAGTGCGGCTAAAAATATTCCGAGTATCCCCGGTAGAATCTTCGGCAGAAAGTCACCCGCCACCGCTCCGAAGACCTTGTCCGGCTCAACCTCGATGCCCCTGCTGCCGAAATAAACGATTGCGGCAAGACCTGTCAGGCACCATGGGATCGTGCAGACACGTTTAATGAGATTCCCAAACATCCACCCGAATCTTCCTTCCATCTCCGTCTTGCCCGCAGCGCAGTTGCTCATGGTGTGGGGTTGCGTCACGATACCGACCAGCGCATTGAACGCAATAATCGCGATATAGAAAAAACCGATCTCCGCCGGGGCAACCAGAGTCAGCTTCTGGGGATCGGCGATCGCTTCGCGAATCCCGTCCATCCATCCTACGGCATTCATAATCAGCGGCAGCAACAAGAATGAGAATATGATTGTCAGGATGCCCTGGATAAAATCCGTAATAATCGCCGCGGCAAGACCCCCGGCAACGCCATATATCACGAAAACAACGGTCATTACTGCAATTGCTGCGTTTGCCGAGAGCAACCCCTGCGTGCTGGCCGAAATCACTTCGCTCGAACCCCGCAACATCAAGCCGATATTCACCGAAAGATTCAGCATCCCGACAAGCGCAAATAGCACTGCGACGCTTCTGTCATACCTCGCCTCAAAAACGTCACCGGTTGTTATCGCACGAAACCGCCTCATTACAGGAGCGATCAGCCAGTAGAACGGCGTGCAGGGAAGCCAAAGCCACTGGTACCAGATCCCGGAAAGTCCGCTTGTAAAGCTCTTTGACGCGACTACCACGGCCTGGTCCGAATGTGTCCCGGCCCCGAATCCGAACATTACCATCATAGCTTTGCCGAATCGCCGTGGCATAAAAAAGTCATGGCTCTGTTTAATTTTCTTCGCGCTCCAGAAGCCGATGGCAGCCATAGCGAACAAATAAAGACCCAGCACAAAAATATCCGCAATATGCAATCCAAACACAGTATTCATCCTTTGCAATTAGTCAGTTTTATTAGATGTCATTAGAAAGGGACTTTTGGAAATTGTCAATTGAAGACTGAAAAAATACCCCGCAGCGCATCCGTTCGCTACGGGGCAATGAAAAAGCAATACTGGATTTTCGACACTTGATATTCGATTTAACCCAATTGCTAATCAGGAGCATCGAGAATCACTCATTTTTCTTCACTTGTATCGTCTGACGGTTCGAACTGGACCCGCCCATGTCTCATTACCATTTTTAACTTTTTTTCTCCAGACTGTTCCGCCGTCTCCACAGTTTTCCTTGGTATTTTTTCTTCCACACCGAGCCTGCCCAGTTCACCAGCCACTTCCGGCTGCTTGGGATCGAGCTGGAAACTACGAACCAAATATTCCTTTGCCTGGTCTTTATCGCTTTTGCCCAAATAATAGTAGCCTACCTGCTTATTTATTAAGGCTGAACTCGGCGA
>JBARRE010000437.1:0-27987 GCA_049644065.1 Sedimentisphaerales bacterium
GCTGAATATACCATAGCGACCAAAACATACCGGAATGGTGATTAAGAAATAAGTTTTTCACTATAGGTATGAATATTAAGGATTTGAGATTTTGGTATTGTATATTTTGAATTTATAAGTCGGACAATATCGCTTTTACTATTGGATTTAGTGATATGTACTTCTTGATGCCTTAACAATAAGCCTGCAGTTCCAGATGCAACCGCGCGCAATGTGCAAAACAACGGTGGGGAATTTTGTTGCAAAATGCTGTCTACTGTCGATAATTGAGGCTTCAAAATAGACGGTTGGATATTGACGGCATGGTTTTTACGCCGGATGGACATAAATTTGGGGATGTCTTCAGCAATTTGACAACCAGTGTCCGATGAGCCTGAAAAAGGACAAATAGTGGTTAACAAAACAAAACAGAACAGTGGAAAACTGTCGAGGATATCCTGCTCTCTTGTAGGAGGGGCATTCAACCTCGCACTAAGTAGGTTCCCCAATACTGTACGGATAGAAACGACTAATGCCTGTAACGCAAAATGTATAATCTGCCCGCATCGGGAAATGCAACGGCCGGTCTGTCACATGGTTGACGCCCTTTACGAAAAAATAATGGATGAATGCTCCAAATATAATTGCGGCAATGTTCATTTACACAATTTCGGCGAGCCGTTACTTGATAAGAATTTAGCTAAGCGTGTGCGATATGCCAAGCAAAAAGGCATTAAAAAAGTGGTCATATTTTCAAACGGTTCACTCCTCACGGCCGACAAAGCCAATGAGCTTGTAGATGCGGGACTTGATCAAATTAAAGTGAGTTTTGACGGGGCTACAAAGGAAGAGTTCGAACGGATACGGCCTCCGCTTAAATTCGATACAATAATAGAAAATATTAAAGAGCTGGTTCGAATCAGGGACCTCAAGAAAAGCCCGTTAAAAATCAAGGTTGCCTGTTGCAGCACATCGGACAAAGACGAAACTATACGATCCCTGGAGGATTGCGTGGACGGATTTTCCTTTGGTAAGGTACATAACTGGACCGACTCGGGAATGGATCACGCCGAGAAATCCACAATAAGGAAACCATGTTCGAGAGTATGGCAGACATTCACCGTATTGTCCAACGGCAAAGCCGCCTTGTGCTGCCTTGACTATGAAGGCCAGGTTATCTTAGGAGATGTAAATAAAACGCCGGTATTTGAAATCTGGAAAAACGAACCCTATAAGAAAATAAGGCTGCTCCATAAAACAGCTCAACAGGATCAAATAACAATTTGCAACAACTGCACAAAATCTTTTTGGTAAGGCTATACTTGATAAAGGCGTTGGCGTTGCCTTCATCAATCTCTCTCGATGACTCTTACTGGCGAGCACAATCATTGGTAGAAGAAAAGTTATTATGACAAATTCACATTTACATGTGTTCTTGTTGATGAAAAGGATTGGTTGACGGGGGATAGAGAATTCTGGTGCAAAGTCACTGTTGGCGAATAACCTTGGCCATTGATAAATAAGGACTAAGTAACAAATGCTTTTTACATTGCATAGATATATATTTCGCGAGCTTTTGCGGATTTTTATATTAGCGGTGGTCGCTCTGACGCTAATGTTGAGCCTGGGCAGCATTCTGCAGCCGGTTCAGGAATTTGGTGTCGGACCTCGCCAGGTGCTTCACCTTATGGGCTATTTTCTGCCGATTACCCTGACTTTTGTGCTGCCGATGGCCGCTCTGTTCGCATGCTCTCTGGTTTACGGACGCTTTGCAGGCGATAGTGAGCTTGACGCCTGCAGGGCGAGCGGAATAAGTCTGATAAGACTGGTTTATCCCGGGCTGGCTCTGGCGATTATTGTGGCGGTTGCGAATCTGCTTTTGAGCTTCTATGTAATGCCGGTTTTTGTGCAGCGCGCGGAAAAATCTCTTAAGACCGACGCCAAGAAAATACTTTTCCGCAATATCCAGCGAAAAAGATATTATGAGTTGCCGCCGGACTACCGGTACCTGATTTACGCCGACCACGCCGACATGGAAACAGATGTTCTCTCGGGCGTGATTGTATACGAAATGAAAAACAACGAAATAAAAAACATTTTTACCGCCGAAGCTGCCAGAGTAAGTTTCAATCCGCATGAAAGATTCAACGAAGTACAGATATTAGCATACAAGTCAGGTCAAATGGGCGCAGAGTCGGAGGCAGGGGCGGAATGGGGGTCGTTGACGGCGGAACTCGGCTCACTGTTAAGCGACGAGATAAAATTCAAAAAGATAGATGAAATGAGAAAAATCGAAGCCGACTTGATGAACTTTTACCCGATCGAGAAACTGGCACGCGAGACTTACGCCCAAGTCATCATAGAGTTATTAGCTCAAGATATTAACGCCGGAATAACCAAACGCAAAAAAACACCTCCGGAAAGTGCAGATGATGCCGGTGGATTCTATGAGCTGCTTGGAATGCCGAACTCAGTCAAATTTATCGCAGGTCGATGCAGTGCACAAGATGAAGAAGTAGAACTCTCCGGCAAAGACGAAATAGTCGTCATAGAATATAATACTGACAGCAAAGAAATCTTGCGCACTTTAATATGCGAGAAAGCCCTGTTGCATATCGAGGGCGATAAACTGGCGCCGACTTTGACGATGGATATCGACAATGTAAGGGAGGAAGGATCAGATGAATTGACGATGCGGTATATTATTCGCGGTTTGATACCGCCCCAGGCCGCAGAGGTCGCTGCAAATGAATTTAAAACCGAAAGTGGTTCATTAAAAGTTGAAAAATTAGCTTCGGATTTGTCACAAATCTTGGGATTGAGGCCCAGCAAGAATCTGAAGTCTCTGCAAAATAAATATAAGAGAGAGATACGCTATGTGCTGGTTCGAATAAAAGCCGAGATACATACCCGGCTGGTTTTCGGAGCAGGCTGCATACCAATGATATTGATCGGCATCGGCCTGGGCATAATTAAGAAGGGCGGACATCTGCTCACTGCTTTCGGTGCAAGTTGTATCCCTGCCGCGATACTGATAGTTTGCATAATGAGCGGCAAAAACCTTATCAAAAATCCCGGTTCCGAAAGCATTACGGGTGTGGCTGTGATGTGGGCGGGATTGGTATTTTTGTTACTTTTGGTTGTCGTGATATACCGCCGGTTATTGAAGAATTAAAGTAATGGCGAAGCCCCGGTTAAACCCGGGATCGGATATAAGCGTCGACGGCCCGCGATAGGTGGGACCTAATTATGAAAATATTGGACAGATACGTTGCGAAGAATTTTCTGATAGGTTATTGTATAGCTTTTTGTGTGCTCGTGGGGCTGAGAATAATCATTGATCTGTTCGTGAATCTTGACGAATTTACAGAGCATGCAGATCTTGAAACCGCAGTTGTTATCAAAAACATATTTACATTTTACCTTCTTAACAACACCCTCTACTTTCGGGATTTTGCCGGAATGATAACCGTAGTAGCGGCGGCCTTTTCGTTCGGCAAAATGGTCCGTCATAACGAGTTGGTGGCCGTGATGGCTTCGGGCGTCAGCTTGAAGCGTATAATTTCCCCGATAGTGTTTCTCGCGCTGCTGTTGACTGGCGTGTTGGTGATCGACCAGGAATTTATAATACCCCCGCTCGCGGACAAGCTTGTGCGCAGCCACAACGATATTCCCGGCCAGGAATCATATAGAGTCAGATTCATTAATGACGGCAGGGGTTCACTCATCTGCTCTCTAAAATTCGACGTAGAAACATCAACTCTATATAATCCCACCATCCTCTTGCGCCGCCTTACATCCAGGCCCGGTATCTGGGAAGTAACCGGGCGTATAGATGCTGAAAAAGCGGTTTACAGCGACAAAACAGGCCGATGGGACTTGTATACCCAATCTCCGGAAACCGGCGAGTGGGCCCCTGGCGGCCTGCTGACTGAAAGAGGCTCCGGAAAAGGTCCCCAGCCTACAGCTTTTTATGCCAGTGACATCACGGCAAAAGACATCCCGGTCAGGTGCGAATCCGAGCACAAAACTCTGTTATCGTTGCGACAATTAACGGCTCTCGAAGCACAAAAAATACAAATCAGAGACATGGCTCAGCTTTCCAGCCAGAAGCATTTCCGAATTACCGATCCGCTCATAAATCTGGTAATGCTCATGATAAGCCTGCCTTTACTGGTTTGTCGCGATCCAAAGTCGGTAAAGTCTGCCGTGATGATCAGTTTTGCGCTGACCGGGGCGTGTTTTATTTTGACTTTTGTCTGCAAAATACTTGCTACGGAAGTCATTTTTGACAAGGTAATGCCCGAGCTGTGGGCGTGGCTGCCGGTCTTTATCTTCCTGCCGATAGCTTTTATCGAGCTGGATTCGATGAAGACATAAGTTCCGTGCAACCAGTTTATTGTTCGGTATTAGATTCAGGTTGGAAAAAATTAAAACGCTGTCAGCCGTACGTTAGAAATAGAATTTTAACTGGGCCCCAATCACATTGATGTATGTCCGATCGCTGCCTGATTTGCCCCACTTCCACATATAAAATATTTCGCTTTTGGTTCGTTTTGACGATGTAAACGAGAAGCCGGAGTAAAGCCTGTTCGCGACATATTCTGACTTGTCAAGGTCGATAAACACTTCATCTGCAATATAAGGTTGCAGTTTGAGTTTCGTCAGTTCAAACGGCAGTTTGATCGTAGCTTTGTGTCTGTAAACCCAAATGTCTTTTGTTATTTCTCTGTCTCGAAATTCCAATCTTGACCTGCTGCTCAGAGCAAAGTCATTCACTTCGGTTTTCAAAGTTACATTTACATGTGGCCGATTTTCGCGTCTCCAATCGCCGGCACTGTCTTTAGAGAAGACCTGCCTGTAGTTGAATCCCAGATCCATCCATTCTGCCAGACCTCCGTAAATGAAACCCAAATCCGAATGATTGTAGTAAAAAGTTCCCGCATTTTCTCCAAACCGAAACTCCTCTTCGAATTTGCCTTTCCAGTCTTTGTAAATGTCAAAAGAGGCGCTGGCTGTGCTCCAGAATTGAACGTCTCCATCTTCAAAGGCAAAACAAGTTGTGCCTGGAAGCACCCCGGCAATTACTACCACAAGAAAACAAAGTACGGTTTTGTATACCTTATTCATCAGCCCTTCTTTCATCGAAATAATCCAAATCGCTCAATGGCAAAACGACGGATGTTGCAATGTTGACCAAATGAGCGACGATCCGCTTGAAATGCCTCGCTACCAGAGTGAAACAGACGGCCTGGTTCACCGGGAGATTACTCTGTGCCAGGCGCTCGATGATCTTGTCACATCCTTTTGCTATGGTTTTTTCATATTGCCAGGCGGATCTTGCCTGTTCTTCGTCTGTCTCAATAAACGCCTTTTTAGTCTGTTGAAACAGCGCCAGAATCTTTTCATTCAGCTCATCGAAATACTCGCTAAAGAGCTCTCTTTCAATTGGCTGGGCCAGGAGTTCGGTGACCTCATAAAGGTTCTTCGAATAGTCACCCAATCGCTCAGCGTCCTTGACGACACTCATCAGGATCAGACAGGCATTGACATCTACTGTCGGCTGAAGCGAAAGATGCTCTACAATCCGCCTGCGTATCTCTTTTTGCAGGTTGTTCACCTGTTTGTCTATCTCATAGATTTTGTCTTTCAATCCCGGCTCTTTCGTACCTTCCAGAAGCTGGGCGCAAACAGCTTCGAACATAGATTCGGAATCGTCCAGCATAATTTTGAAATCTTCCAAAACCTGGACCAGGAAATCTTTGCCTTTCCAGAAACTCAATAGGTTTTTGAACATTTGTATTTCCTCTATCTAAAACAACTTTGAAATGATAATTAACAATGTCGGTATGAAGAAGAACACACCTAAAACATATATAATGGCATATCGCCTCTTCGTAGCAGCCAAATCACCAAAGGCTTTTGCAAGGTTAATCGGAACAGTTCTGAAGAATTTTATAGGATAAATGAACACTGTTCCAGTCAGATTAAATAAGAAATGGGCAAATGCGATAGTAATGGCAGAAACATTTCCCGTTGCGAATGACGCCAGGATGGCAGTGGTGGTCGTTCCGATATTGGCGCCGATTGTGATTGGAAAGGCCGCCTCCACAGTCAGAATGCCGGCAGCCACAAGAGGAATCAACAGGGACGTGGTAATCGAGCTGCTCTGGACAACAATTGTGAACGCCAACCCGGCAAACAGTCCCAGGGTAGGGCTCCTGCTGATGACGTTATCTAAAACGATCTCGGCCCTGTTGACCACCAGGGATTTCATGACTTTGACAATAAAGTAAAGGGCGAAGAACAAGAGGACTAACGATAAGACGGCCATTAGAATGTAAGCAGGGAGTTCGGAGCCGCTCAGGAAGAGTGCGGCTTTCTGGATAAGGCCAACAGCGGGTTTTATAGCCAGCTTAATGGGGCTGACGAACTTGATGCCGCCGACGCCGCTGAATACTCCGCTCATAAATGTCGCTGTTTTTTCGAGATAGCCGGTCGCCAGTTCGAGCGGGAAAAGAATCGCCACGCATATCAGATTAAAAAAATCGTGCACGGTCGCGGCACTGATCGCGCGTCTGAATTCGTCCCGTCTGCTGACGTGCCCAAGAGATACCAGGGTGTTTGTGACCGTCGTTCCAATATTGGCTCCCATGATGATCGGGATCGCGTTGCCCACAGTCAGGCCGCCTGCACCCACGATTCCCACAACGACCGACGTGGTTGTCGAGGAGCTTTGCACAAGGCTGGTCGCGAGTATTCCGATAAACAGCCCGATGAAAGGATTGGATGTTGTCCTGATGAGATTTTCCGCGAAGCCCTTGCCGAAACCTTTGAACGCCGCTCCCATGAGGCTGATACTGACCAGGAACAGATACAGCAAGGCCGCTACCGCCAATATTTTATAAACAATCTCAAGTTTTTTCTTCATATTATCCCTCTGTATCATTTTCACAGTAATATACGTGCAGAATGTGAAGGGAATATGAAGGAAATATGAAAAATTGGTGAAGAGCAAAAAAAATGTTCTTCTATTCTTTTGGAAGAGTTATGGAGATTTCCGTTCCCTTGTTGAGCTCGCTTTCGATTGTGATTTTTCCATTGTGAGCAAGAACGATGTGCTTGACAATACTCAGCCCCAGCCCTGTTCCTCCAACCTCCCGGGAACGGGCCTTGTCCACCCGGTAAAATCGCTCAAAAACCCTATCACGATGTTCTTTGGGTATGCCGATTCCGGAGTCCCGGACATTTACGCCGACCTCGCGGTCATGCTCTATAAACGACAGTTCTATACATCCGGATTCTTTAGTGTATTTGATGGCATTATCGATCAGGTTTACAAAGATCTGCTCGATCTTGTCACGGTCGGCTTTTATTCTAAAATCGCTGCCCTCCGAGTTCACAGTCAACTTCTGCTTCTTTTCAGCAAGAGCATGTCCGAATCCCAGTGAAATCTCATCAATGAGTTTTTTCAGGTCAAATTCGGTTTTATGCACGGAGTCGTCCGACAATTCAAGCTCACTAAGGCTCAACAAATCATCGACGATATGTCCGAGCCTGTCGGCATTTTCCTTTATAATCGAGATGAATTTAGTCGCCGCTTCCTTGTCATCCATCGCCCTGTCTTCCAGGGTCTCTATATACCCCTTGATGAGGGTCAGCGGCGTCTTCAGCTCGTGAGATACATTGGCAACAAAATCTGTCCTAATCCGATCCAACCGCCTGAGGTTTTCCATCTTCTGCTGCAATTCATCGGCCATCGTGTTTAATGATTCGGCCAATTCTCCCAGCTCATCTTTGCTCTTGATCCGCACCCTCCTGCCAAAGTCCCCTTTGGCGATCTGCTGAGCCGTCTCTCGCATCTGCCTGATGGGAAGTGTAATACTCCTCGAAACGAAATATGCCGCGATTAGTGCAATGATAACGGCCGCAATCGCTCCGAACAGCACAACTCTATAGATGATCCGTATCTCCGGTTGGACTCGTGAAAGCGGCAGGGCAAAACGGACGACTCCCAGAATATTATCGCCCTGGTCCACACGCACGGCGACGTACTTCATATTGAGACCCAGCGTGTCACTGAAACGAGTGCTCTGTCCGAAGCCATTTTCAATCGCTTTCATCACCTCGAACCGGTCGCTGTGATTTCCCAAAAGGGACGGTTCCTGTTCGGAATCTCCGAGAATCCTGCCATCCTTCCCGGCGATGGTTATCCTCATATTTAGTTTGTCCGCCAGCCGTCTGGTCTGTTGCTGGATCTCTTCGAACCGGCCTTCGATCAAATCGGTTTGGAGAATGTCGCCTACCAATACGGCGTTGCTCCGCAATTCCGCGGTGATTCTCTGCTCGAAATGCGCATGCAGTCTTAAACTGACAGAGAAGTTCAAAACGAAAACAACGATCAGGATTAAGACCGCGAACGCTCCGAAGAATTTCAAGACGATTCTGTTCTTCATTCACACTTCCTTAAATCTGTAGCCGGCCCCCCGAATCGTCTCGATGTAGTCCTTGGCCGGACCCAGCTTATGCCGTAGCGACTTTATGTGAGCATCTACCGTCCTGTCACACACAATAGCGTCTTGACCTGCAACTGCGTCCAGTATCCGGGCTCTCGAAAAAACCGCACCGGGCCGTCGAGCCAAAAATTCCAACAGCTTGAATTCAGTTGAGGTCAGTGAAATCTCTTTGCCCCCGACAGTCACTTTATGTCGGGTCCTGTCGATGGTGATCTGGCCTCTTTGGATTCTGTTGTCGATGTGTTCTTCCCGCCCCCGCCTCAAAATCGCCCGCGTTCTCGCAATCAGCTCTCTGGGACTGAAAGGTTTCGTGACATAATCATCGGCGCCTAATTCGAGACCCACGACTTTGTCCGTCTCCTGCGATTTTGCGCTTAGAATAATAATCGGTATGTGTGCCACCCTATCGTCATTCTTGAGAATCCGGCATACTTCGAAACCGTCTATAATCGGCAGCATTATATCCAGAATGATCAGGTCCGGCCGTTCCTTTCCGGCCAGCGTTATCCCCTGCTCGCCATTCAACGCCGAGATGGTCTCGTATCCCTCCTCTTTAAGATTGTAATCGAGCATTTCGACAATATCTCGATCGTCTTCGATGATCAGGATCTTACGTTTACCCATACCGGGCACCACCGCCTTTCAAAATCTACGCCGAATTAACGAATCATGCCGAGACTTATTTTTATGTCTTACATCGAGACTTGATGGCTTTGTGGATTTCCTTGTTTATCCTGACACTGCACCAGGCCTCGCCGCACATGGAGCAGTAATCGGCGGAGTCCGGCTGCTTTTCCTTTATCTCTTCGCAGGCCTGGCGGTGCATTCGTTCGGCTGTCTGTGGATCGAGAGATTCGGCCAGGTGGGTTTTCCAGTCCAGATTTGTGCGGGCCGTGCTCAGTTTCCTGTCACGTTCGGCAGTGCCTTCCAAGCCCCGAGCGACATCGCCGGCGTGGGCTGCGATTTTTGCTGCAATGACCCCGGCCCGGACATCATCCGCATCGGGCAGACCCAAATGCTCCCTCGGTGTGACATAGCACAAAAACGATGCGCCATAAAAGGTGGCGGCCGTTCCGCCGATGGCCGATGTGATATGGTCGTAGCCGGGCGCAATGTCAGTCACCAGCGGGCCGAGCACGTAAAACGGGGCGCCGTGACAAATCTCCTGCTGGATCTGCATGTTGTACTGAATCTGGTCGAACGGCACGTGGCCGGGACCTTCAACCATCACCTGGCAGCCTTTTTCCTGTGCCCTGGCGGTCAACTCGCCAAGGGTCCTCAGCTCGGCAATCTGTGCCTCGTCGGTAGCGTCGGCGATCGCGCCGGGCCGCAGACCGTCGCCAAGAGAAAAGCAAATATCATGCTCGGCCAATATGTCACACAAATCGTCGAACATATCATACAAAGGATTCTGCTTATTGTGATGCAGCATCCATTTGGCCAGAAGCGCTCCGCCCCGGCTGACAATACCCGCCACCCGGTTCTCAAGCAGCGGCAGATGCTCTCTTAGAACGCCGGCGTGAATCGTAAAGAAATCCACGCCCTGCCTGGCTTGTTTTTCGATGATCTCCAGGATAATCCCGCTGTCGATATCCTCGACGCCCTTGTCCTCGATGACCTGGTAGATGGGCACCGTTCCGAACGGAACAGGGCACTGGGCGAGCAATTTTTCGCGGGTCTCGTCGAGGTTGCCGCCCGTACTCAAATCCATAATCGCATCGGCGCCGGCGTCCAGTGCCGCCTGCATTTTGTCGAGTTCCGCTTCCACCGAGCTGCGAACGCTGCTCGTGCCGATATTTGCATTGACCTTTGTAGTGAGCACCCGGCCAATCCCGGCCGGCATAAGATTGGTTTTCAGATGCTGCTTGTTTGCGGGGACGACAAGCCGGCCGGCGGCAATCTCATCCCGAATAAGCTCAGCATCGACCTTTTCTGTCTCAGCGACAAACTTTACTTCGTTGCTAATAGTTTTACTGCGTGCAATTTGTAACTGCGTTGCCATTGTCTTCGTTTCCGTATCAAAATAAAAATCGCTTCTATAGGAAGCGATTCATTCTCACATCATTCGTTTTTAAAACTGCAAATCACTTTCCTACGCAGGCTTCGACGCCGGTTTGGCGATTGTCCTGATCAGGTTCAGAGGGTTCTCTCTCAGGTTCGCTCTTCGCGAACCGCCCCTAGTGAACTATTTGATTATAGCCTGAAGCGTGCGTTAGTCAAACAAATACTGACAACCGCCGCAGGTGTTGTTCGCCAAACCTTTGTTATGGTAGTTGGACAAAGAGATAAACGCCCTTTTTGTTCGAGGTCGCGATGTCGGGTTTGCCGTCGCCGTTCATATCGGCGATTTCGAACTGGGTCCCGACGCCGGAATCATCATCGATCTTGTGCGGGATATATTTGATATCGCCGTTCTCGGGGCGGGAGAGTTCGAACCAGTAGAGGATAGCCGGATCTTTACCGCCGGGGTCTTTGCCCATGTGTGCAAAATGCCGCTTGCCGGTAACCAGGTCTTCGATGCCGTCGCCGTTGACATCGACCAGGCGTATCGCGTGCGGCTGAGAAAACTCCTTGGATATTTCGTGCTGCTCGAACTGCGGACCGTTCGCGCCGGGAATTTGCTCGAACCACCAGATGCCGTAATTATGCGCCGAGCTGGTAATAACGTCGCCGTCGCCGTCATTGTCAATATCGTAGACGAGTAAATCGGCACAGTCCGGGCCGAGCTTGGCGGAGTGGAACTTCCAATTCTTATCGGTGCGGTCCCTGGGCGCCTCCCACCATCCTTCTTTGATAAGAACATCGCATCGGCCGTCGCCGTTGACGTCGCCCGCGCCGAGGCCGTGGCTGTATTTCTCAGTTCCCGGTGCGTTCGGACCGTCGGCGATAATGTGCATGTCCCACAGGCCGTCGATGTCCTTCGGCACGCCGAACCATGCCATCTGGCCCTTGGGCCGGACGGCAAAGACCAGTACAGGTTTACCGTTGCCCAGCAGGTTGACGAATATCGGAGTTTCGTTGCAGGCGCTTTTGGCAACCATTCGCTCCTTCCAGTGGCCGGGCTTATTCTTCGGATTCTCGTACCACAGGCACGGCCCGTCCGGCAGGCCGATGACAATCGAATCGATCCAGCCGTCGCCATTTACATCCTGGGCGAAGTTGGCAAAACAATTGCTGTAGCCCTTTGTGCCGTCGTATTGGCCGACGTCGCGGATTTCGTGCATCTTCCAGTTCGGCGCTGCGTACCAAACGTCGCCGGTCAGGATGTCCAGCTTACCATCGTGATTTACGTCCCCGACTGCTATTCCCTCGGCTCGAAATGTTCTGTCTATAATTATTTTCTCAAAGCGCACTTCGTCGGCGGCTACCGAGATGTTGCACAAAAACGCCGATATGACCAATAGAAATACCCATCTTGTCTTCATAATGACCTCCACATCATAGTTCATCGTTTAGCGTTCATCGTTGTTCGTAGGGGCAGGCCCATGTGCCTGCCCAGGGCAACCACATAGGGTTGCCCCTACAACTCAGCAAGAATACAACACGTAATTATAGCGTCTCGCCCTCGGTAGGCAAACAAATATCTAAGCCTCTGAGTCAGGCAGTCAGAGACGGAAATGAAGAACAGCACATTGCCGATCCGGACCATTATTGAGAGTTGCCCTTGAGTTTTTCATCAAGCTCGGTCACACTGAAACCTTCAGCGATTACAACATGCTGTGTATCCGTCAAAATCAGCCTGGGCAATGAGCGGACGCCCCAGGCAATGCGGGTCTTTGGGGCATCGGCCTTGATCATTCCGACCGGGAAGCTGATATGGTACTTCTGAATCCACAAGCGGAGTTTGTTGTCATCGACCTTTGAGGCATGAACAGCAACAACGAGCACGCCTTTTGTTTTAAGCTCTTGTGCTTTTGCGCTCAACTGCCTCATACAATTCCTTGACGGCCGCTGATCCATATCGAAAAAGCAGACGAGCATCATCTTGTCTTTTGTTTGATTGGGATCCTGCACAACGGCAAATTGCTTCATATCGGGCAGGGGCTTGTCTTTCAACGGATTAAACTTATCTTTACCAACACCATCCAACGAAGTGACTCCGACGCGGTACTTGATACCATTCGCTTTATCCGTAACTCTTGTTCCTTTAGGTAAATCTATATGGAACAAACCTTCGTTGAAGTTAGGATCGTTAACTTTTATCTTTTTCATTTTTTCAGTGGCTTTCCATAACACGGCACCTTCTTTGTTGACTACGTGTTCTGCTCTGACGGGAAGCCACACGCCATCAATAAACTCTTCATACTCGGTCGTCCGATAACCATAGATGATTCCATCTCCGATGGATGTCTGCTTTGTGCACGAGAAGCCCTGTTCAGGATCAATGACAGCGATGGTTTCATAGGCGAGGCTGTCTATGATTCTAATGATGCTAATTCTATACTTTCCATCCGGGAGTGTTTCAACGTTGACAGGCTTTTCTGCTTCAATCGCCTTAGTTAACTGCTCGACAAGAATGCCGGTATTTTCCCACCATGGATGGCCGAAGTTTTTAACATAGCTGGGCGGAGAGTCATCCAGGTATGCATAGTCGGGATATCCGACCTTATGGCCATATCTGTAATCTACACCGGTATGACCATCCCAGGCCGAAATTTTCATGAGAGTCTCGACAGGTATTTTTTTACCTGATGAGTCCACGACTCCACATTGTTTCAACTCTCTTTTCCCACGACCGTCGCAATCTAACACGATGCTGATAATTCCGAAATCTGTGTCATAACCTTCTTTTGGAGGAAGCACATACTTGTTGAAATGTCCCTTCGCCAAATCAAGATCATACCAGCAGGTGGTTTCAAATTCATATTGAAGGTTCCTCATTTTATTTCGTGTGGCGAGTATCTTTCCTAATAAATCTTTGGCTTTCTCGTTATTGATCTGACTCTTTGATTGAGCGCAAACCACACCGGCCAAACTACACTCTATGACCAGGGCTATTAATATTAATCTTGATCTGAACATAAGATTTTCTCCCGTATAAAGTTAGTATCGTATCGTCCCTATCTCATTCTTTTTACCTTCTCGATGAAACCGGATCGAATTGCGCAGGACAGCCCATTTATCACAACGTACGCAATTAGCTCTCTATGACGCCTAAGGACGATATGTCCTTTGCCTCATCCTGGGATGCTACTGGTAAGACTGCGAAACTTCCCGCTCTTGTTATCTTAACAAAAACGATTCGAGCACACAAGTTTTTTTTGCTGTTTCTGGAAATTTACCGCATGGGCTCATCGTGTCGCGGGCATCCTGCCCGCGATTCGAGGGCGGGACGCCCTCGACACAGTCGCCCATCTACGAAAAATTAGGACAATAAGGGTGAATGCGGGCACTTATGGGTGAGGATTTTGCAACCTGTTTTGGTTACGAGGATGTCATCTTCTATACGGATTCCGAGCTTGCCGGGCATGTATATGCCGGGCTCGATTGTGATGACCTGGCCAGCCTTGAGTTTGCCTTTGCCGTCGGGTTTGAGGAAGGGGGATTCGTGGATTTCCAGGCCGAAGCCGTGCCCCGTGCCGTGGCCGTAAACGGGTAGGCCAGCCTTGTCAATCACCTCTCGGGCGGCGGCATCGACTTGTGTGATTTTTACGCCGGGCTTTATCTTTTTTATTGCGGCGGCCTGGGCCTGTTCTACTATGTCGTAGACCTTCTTGTAAAAAGCTGTCATTCCTCCAATCACGAAGCATCGGGTAATGTCGCTGCAATAGCCTTTGTACTTGGCGCCGAAGTCGATAAGGACAGCATCTTTCTTCCTGAGCTTTCTTTTACCGGGCTGATGATGTGGTCTGGAACCATTGGGGCCGAAAGCAACGATGGTCTCGAAACTGTTACGTGCCCCTAATTTGCGGATTTGAAAATCGAGCATGCCGGCCAGCTCGCTCTCGGTGACGCCGGGCCTGATGTACGGCAGGGTTTGTGCGAGGGCCTTTGTTGAGATGGCAGCGGCGGACCTGATCGTTGCAATTTCGCTTTGGTCCTTGATGCTGCGCACGGTCTCGATAATTCCCATAGTGTCGCGGGCATCCTGCCCGCGATTCGAGGGCGGGACGCACTCGACAAGAAAGGTGTGCGTTGCACACCCTACGGCTTTGACAGTCTTTTTCAACTGCTCGAAATCAGCCATCGAAACGGAGTCCTCAACGGCCACCGTTCGGATGGATTTTAGCTTTTTAACCAGATTGGCGACGGCGTCGGCCATCGGTCCGGCACGGTCGATGATTTTGCAGCTCGGGCATTCTTTCTGTGCCTGCTCGGTGTATCTGCTGTCGGTCAGAAGATAAACCCGCCCTCTGGTAATGGCCGCCCAGCTATCGTCGCCGAGAAAACCGGTCATGTAAGTGACATTGGCCGGGCTGCTTACGAGCAGGAATCGTATTTTCTTTTTATCCAGCTCGCTGCGAATCGCCCTGATGCGTCTTGCTATCAACTTCGGATTCATTAAGACTGTTCTCCAATTGGTGTTATTTGCCGATGCTCAGCGGCCGAGCACGTTCTTTGTCGGGGCCCACTTTTTCTGCCAGGCGGGGTAATCCCTTGCCAGCAGGTCTGTCGCGTAATACCCGAGCCAACTGTATCCGTTGCGGCGCTCGTATGATATCTCGGCCAGCGTCGCTTTCGGTATGCCGTTCCGACTGCAAAATATAGGCTTGTTGGTCTCGATATCATAGAAACGCGCCCACATTGGAGGCGCCGAAGCATCCTCGACAACCACCGTGTCCCTGCCCTTTGGTTTTGAGTTGTCTTGTTTTCGGATCTGCCTGATCCCTTCGAGCCCGGCTTCGTCGAACCATGCCGCCGCCCCTTGTACGGCTTCGATAATCTCCGGCCCGGGCCTGTCAATGCTCATCAGGAACCGAACAATACCCACAGACTCAGCTCCGCTGATTGAGGCCAATTCGTAACTGCGCGCCTTTCTCGGTACGAAGCTCTTCTCATCGTGCTGGGCGCACCAGGCCGTCTTTTTGCCATTGACGATGATCTGGCATTTCAGGATACACTCGATGCCTTTTGGCACGGCTGCTTTGGCCCTTCGGCGGCGATTCTCTTCGATAAAGGCATAGGGCGGTTTTTTCCCGGCTATTTCGCCAAGCAGGTCAAGCACTCCAATCATCGTGCCGTCGTTGAAGGTTATGTGCCTCGAATAACCGGTGGGATTCGGATAACGCTGCGGCCATCCGCCATTGTCGTACTGGGCTTCGAGCACGTAATCCAGCCCATCGAGAAAGGCGTCTTTGAAGCGTTCGATTCCGGTGGCTTGATAGACCATGGCCAGGTATCGCATCTGCGTACGAGTGGCGCTGTTATCCAGCGTGGAATCATTCTTACTTTTGGCCTTGCGCAGCTCAGCCTTGTCCTGCTCGCTCAGGACGGATGCCATGTCGATATTTTTCTGCCAGCCGCCAGAGTCGCGCTGGTACAGAAGAAGGTTATCGGCAATGCGTATTGCCTGGTCGGTAGCGTAAAACTCCGGCCGCTGGTTGAGGCATCGTCTCCACGGTATGGAGGTGGTGGAATTTTCCTTGCCCTGGGCACAGGAAACAATTGTCAGGGCAAACAAACAGAGCGAAAACTTTATTGTAAATCGTATCATATTCTTAATATTTACAGAAAACCGCGAAAAAATAAAGCCTTTTTAGCCGGCGCGTTTGGTTTTGTGCTGCCTGGTTCTTATACTTTCTGTAGATAAAGACCTTGCTGGGGGGGAAACCGGTTGGCGTAAAGACATGGACCCGCCTTTGATGTTTTCCGCAAGGGAGAAGAACTGCTTGTAACGCCCAATTTTCCCGGATAGGACGGCTTAAAGAGCCGTCCTTTTTTTATATCTTGTAAGAGCAACCTTTTGCCGGTACAATACGGCAGTCGTAAGGGCGGTTCGCGAACTGCTCCTGCTAAGTTGGAAACAGGCAAAAGCCTATAAATTCGTAAAAACAAAAGGCAAAATGCAAAATTGAGGAAGTCGTTGCCTCTTACGGTGTTTCCGCAATTTTGATTTTTAGATTTTATCTTTGGATTTCTTTAAATTATGTTATTACCGATTCGGACAAGCATTAAGCCGAGACGAACGCCATATGCGAATTACGCCCTCGTAGCTGTCAATGTGGCTATTTTCCTGCTGAGCTATTTCCCTGTTGAATCGTTGGGAGGCGAGACGGAATATATTCGGAACTGGGCCGACCAGTTCGTGCTTGATCCGCGGCCCGGACATCTGTTTCTTTGGCAGTTTGTCAGCTACGCCTTTTTACACGCCGGCCTTTTGCATATCGCAGGCAATATGTTCTTTCTGTACCTGTTCGGCAATAATGTCAACGACAAGCTCGGTCATATCGGGTATCTGTCCTTTTATTTAGCGGGGGCGGTTTTTAGCGGCATAGGACATACACTTCTGAGTAGTTCATCCGTTCTCGGAGCCAGCGGGGCCGTTGCCGCCGTAACGGGTGCTTATCTGGTCCTGTTCCCGCAGACTTTAATCACCGTTATCTATTGGTTCTTTTTCATCGGCACCATGGAGCTGCCAGCGATGTACTTTATCGCCTTCAAGCTCATCATCTGGGATAATATCTTCGAACCTAGCATTGCACCTCCGGTCGCCATTGCCTACGGGGCACATCTGGCGGGATATATCTTTGGAATCGGAGCGATGGTCGTTTTGCTTGCAACCCATATCCTCAGCGGCAGCACTTACGATTTGTGGGCAATGATAAAACGATGGAATCGGCGCCGGCGCTATCGCGATGTCGTATCGAGCGGCTACGACCCGTATACCGGCCGGACTAAGACAAAAGTCAAAGAGGTTATCAAGAGCGCCGCCGAGCAACAAAAGGAAGAGCAATTAAAGCAGCTTCGCAGCGATATCAGCAATCGAATGACGCAACGTAATTTGCCGGCTGCCGCCGAAGTCTATATCGAGCTGATGGAACAAGACAGTGAGCAGATTCTGCCCCGCCAGCAATTGCTGGATATTGCCAATCAGCTTGCCGGCGAGAACAAACACGCCGAATCGGCGCGGGCCTATGAACAGTTTTTATCTCACTACGGCACCTATGAATACGCCGAACAGGTCGAGTTGATGTTAGGTGTCATATATTCACGCTATCTAAATCAGCCCGAGTCAGCGGCAAAACATTTACAAATCGCAGAAAAAAAACTCACCGATCCCGGCCAGTTAAAAATGTGCCGGGATGAACTTGCCCGCGTACAAAACGCTTAGTTCAATACGGTTCAATAAGCCGCCGATATATTTCCTTCCAAAATCCGATTTTTATCCAGCCAAGAAACAATAATAATTTTTAGGTGAAAAAGTGAGATTTCTTATTGACCAATTGGTCAGGATTGACTAAATAGTCAGCCTTATGAAAACTTGGCACAATAAATCCGAAGAAAACAGGCTCCAGAAGAGAGCTACAAGGACGCATAAAAGGCTTAAAAAAGCGGCCCTGGATATCTTCAGCGGCAAGAGTGTTCACGCCGTAACTGTTGAAGAAATTACAGAAAAAGCAGGATTTGTGTTTGGCTTCTTTTCATTTGCCATGATCGGCATGACTTCAAAAGAAATTGAAACGAGTATCACATCTCTTAGGCGGGTTTTTGTAAAGAGCCTTGTGACGTTTCCTGGGCGATAGGATTCGGCGAGAAATTCGTCGTGTAAATTGCATATCTAAGAATTGTGTTTGGACTTGTGGTTTAAAGAAATTATGGGAAAAAATGAGACAAACAGAAACAAGCTGACACCGGCAGAAATAAAAAAATTCCAGACCATGCTTTTGATAAAGCTGAATAATATACTCGGCAATGTTACAAGCATGGAAACAGAAGCTTTGCGAAGAGACAGAAGCGACCTTTCGAACATGCCTATTCACATGGCCGACCTCGGAACGGACAACTATGAAATCGAAAACATCCTCGGCCTGATGGACAGCGAAAGAAAAATCCTTTTGGAAATAAATGATGCACTCAAGCGTATCGAAGACGGCACATATGGTATTTGTGAGAGTCGTGGCGAGCAAATCCCGAAGCAACGTCTCAATGCAATTCCCTGGGCCAGATACTGCGTCGCCTGTGCCACACTTTTAGAAAAGGGCCTTCTCGCGAAGAAAAAATATGAAGAATATGATGGAACATTTCCCGACGATTCAAGCGATGACGATTAAGACATAGGCGTTTCATTTGCGTAAAGGGCTGTCGTAAATTTCGAGCCGGCACTGAAATAGTGTGAAATTACTATTGCAATTAATCACGATTTTCAAAATGTGATAAAGTTCTTTTCAGGCTGGTTTTACAGGGAGCATCGCCGGAGGCGGATAAAAATCCCGTTTTCAGCCTCTTTACGGCCGGGCGGTAAAATTCTCCAAAATTCGTCGAATCGGTGCTCCCGGACAGGTAAAAATAGGTAAAATACCGCTGGAGATTCACTTATAGATGGTCGATATTTTATCTGATAAAAAAGTTGACAATCAGTCGAACGGCTGCTAACTTGAAACAGCGAACGAGTCGTTTGGCGATTCAATTGTTTTTGGGTTTTGGGATAAGGACCACTTTTTTGGGAGACAGAAAAATGCGATCTTATATGAATTTGTTTATTTTCGTTATTTTAGCATGTTTAGTATCCATTGGCTTTGCCCAGCAGACCGGTACTGCACCCGGCAACTCTCAAGAAGTTGACACCTCATCCTTTCCTTATACCGCCGAAATAACCGGGGATGACGTTTATGTTCGCTCCGGCCCGGGCACGAACTTTTACCATTGTGGCAAGCTCAACACAGGCGACAAAGTAAAAGTGGTCGACAAACAGTTTAGCTGGTCTCGTATCGTTCCGCCGGTCGGCAGCTTTTCCTGGATTTCCATGGATTATGTCACGATTAACCCGACCGATCCGGCGGTTGGAACTGTTACCGGCGACAACGTTCGTGTCTATGCCGGCTCCGATTACGTCAAGCCGCTCCATTCCACTACCCTCCAGGGAAAACTCAGCAAGGGCGAGAAGGTCAAGCTGTTGGGCGAGCAGATGGACGATCATTATAAGATCGCCTCTCCGCCTTTTGCCTATCTCTGGGTCAGCACAAATTTCACGAAGGCGGTACCTGAGCCTGTCAAAGCTCCGCCGGTTGCTCCGACTCCGGCGCCTGTTACGACTCCGTCTCCTGTCGAGCCGAACGAACCAGGTGACGCCAACGCAACGACCGCGGTTGTTCCGGTGCCCGTAGCTCCTCCCAAGTCACCACTCGAAAAATATCGCGAACTGAAAGAGCAGGTCGCGGCCGAGCATGCCAAACCCGCAGACCAGCAGGATTACACGAACCTGAAAAAGGCGCTCCTTGAAATCGCCAATGACAAAGAGGCCGGCAACGCGGCACGTTTCTCACAGTTCGTCATCAGGCAGATCGAGGGCTACGAGTTGGCTTTGGCGGTCGTAAAAGAAGTCAAGCTTCAGAATGAGCAGCTCGAGAAGGTCAAGGCCGGAATCAATAAGGCCCGTGCGACAAGACTGGCCGAAGTTGAAACTATGGGCAAGTTTGCGATCGTCGGCGAATTTCAAACATATCTGACATACGGCGAAGGTCACTACCGGATTCTTGACGAAGCCGGCAAAATGCTCTGTTACGCTTTACCGGCCGGTGCAGCTTCGCAGATGAATTTGAACGGTTTCGTCGGCCAGAAGGTTGGCCTGGTCGGAACGATCGAGGCGCACCTGCCGACAAAGAAAGCTCTCGTAAGATTCACAGCAATAGTAAAGCAATAATCGCCGGCGCCATTTTGCGTTCGGCGTTCCGAGAAATCTCGTGCTGAGTGCAGCGGGCTGCGTTCCGCGGTACTCTGAACGGAGCACGCAGAACGAGAACATAAGTTCCCTCCAAAACCGGGCGCCTTGTCTCTGCGCGTGCCTTGTCTCCGCTCGGCATGAAGGGTAATATGCCCCATCTCTTCACCCTGAATTAGCCTTTAGCCCCATTCGGCAGGCTCAGGGCAGGCTCTGAGCGCAGCCGAAGGGGGAGTCGAAGGGTGGCAAGCTCTGCAAGTCCCGCCGCCTCATCCTGCTCGTACTCATAATCGTCCTCATACGGCCCGTAGCGGATCTTAGTGCGTATTGCGAAGTGAGTATTGTGTGCTGTGGATAATCAACTTGAAGTAGACAGGATTTACAGGAATAGACCTGATGAAAAGAAAAAGGATAAAAATCTGGGTAAATCCGTACTACAATTGACGAATATCGCCGGTTATAGTAGTCGTAAAGAATTGCTTTAGGCAGGGATGCTTGTATTCTTTTGGGGCTCCCGCTGGCGTTGGACTCTCAGAGCGGGGGCTCCTCTTTTTCACATGCCAATTATTTTTATTTTTTGAAAAATAGTAGGTAACATTTGCGGTTGAGAATCTCTGTACTTTATAGAAGCAGCTTATTGTATAAAGAACCTGGGGGAATTCTTTGAAAGGGGACAGCTATATGGCAAAGCAAGAGGATATTAGGCCTATCTACCATGAACTTCAAGGCTATGTTTCCAAAGCTCCAAGCAGTGATATATCTTTACTTGTTGCGGCTGCGATTAGCGGTGTCTTTACATTTATCAATTGGTCACGGTTAAGAAAATACGGAACTTTTTAACGTATAGGTCTGAGTATTTGCTGGCGGCAATTGTTAGAATGGTGCGGTGATCGCGGACAACACAATATAGCTCATGTAGGAAAGGAAGTTCGTATGAATTCTTGTAAGCTTTGTGGTGTAAAGTTGAATGAAGTTAAATCGAGTGGGCCGTTGGACACTCTATATCAAGTCAAGTGCCCAATATGTGGAGTTTATAACATCACGAATCGTGCCGTTAACTCTGCGCCAGACCACTTTGTGAAAGAACGGCTTCACTTGATTTCTGCTGTGGCAAGATGGAGTTCAGAGAGAGGTAATGAGCTTCTGGTAAAACAAGAATTACTTCAAGACCGTTCCGAATTTGAAGCGAGAATACTCAGCGTGTGTCCCCGGAATACACAGGACAAAATGGTTGTCATTCTCGCATATATCGCTGAGAAGTCATCGTATCCGGGATCTTCGATTATCATTGACAAAGAGTCTGACTATCCGCTTTTCTACTGTAACGGGAAAGAAGAACTGAAATTCTATGTCGGCCATTTGCAGTACGAAGCATTGATTGGTTCCATTGGCGAAAGCAAAGACCATTGGGATCTGCGACTCAGCGGAGATGGTTGGAGAAAAGTAGAAGAGCACGCCAAACCGAATGTCGAATCCAAGCAGGCCTTTGTCGCGATGCGGTTTGACGATACAATGAAATCTGCCTATTCAGAGGGCCCACCCGAGGAACGGTTGTTTGGCATCGTAGGATACGTAGCGATCAACAATCACCAGCGCCACTTCCTGAAGCACGTCTTCGGCTTCCACAGAATCCCGTATGAAGCTGCGAACGAAACGTCCCACTGAAGGCTCGGCGCGCGTCCAGTCAATGGTCATGCGTTTGATGTGTTGGTTATTTGTCATATCACAAGTGTATTATCGATTTCCTCTGATCCATTACAGAAAAACGTGAAGAAAAGACAGCGATGGATCGAGCGTAAGCAACGCCGCTATGTTCAACGTTTGAAATAAGCGGTAACTTCAATCCCAAAAAAGGTTTCGAGCCCCAACTGTAAAGCAGACAAAACAGTATGTACCGTTTTAAGACGGTATAAAACGGTAGAAAGATATTTGGAGTGATTGCATCGTAATACGTAAGCCATTCTAATGAATTGATTTACAACTCCCCGAGTAGGGCTCGAACCTACGACCTAGCGGTTAACAGCCGCTCGCTCTACCAATTGAGCTATCGGGGAATCCCGATGAACCGGACCCGATTAACATCTTGCGTTCCAATAACCATTTTCGTCCAATTCATTTACGATATTATCCAAATTCCAGCAACTTTGTCAAGTACTTCTTTTTTAGCGAATATTATGAAAAATCACACTTATACTGGATGGGGGCCGGATTCTATTGTATACTTCCGGCTTTGCCAAATTTAAGTAAGTGGCTCTAACGTTCGATATAAAAATAGTTTTTTTGTGTTTTGAAGGATATTTAGTAATATTTTGGTTCGTTTTACGTCCCATACAGGCAGGGGCTTTCTGCTGAATATATTAATTAAACGAACAAAAGGCGTCTTTGGCGCATCTAATAAGTTCAGGGTAAAATATCGTTTAACAACGAAATTTTAGGTTATTATCGACAGTATGGCGAAAGATATACTCGACATTGGCGGTTTTACTATACTCAGGCGCATCGGAACCGGCGCTCGCAGCACAATTTATTTAGCTTCCGATGAAGAGGATGGTACAAAAGTCGCCCTAAAAAGGGTCATATTCCAAAAGCCTGAGGACTCAAGAATTTTCGAGCAGGTGGAGACCGAGTATAAAGTTGCTCAGCAGATAGACAATCCCTGCGTCCGAAAGTGCTACGAGCTGAGGAAAATACGCAGCATGTTTAGAGTAAGAGAAATGCTGCTTTCGATGGAATACTTTGACGGCAAGAACCTCGAAGACTGCCCGACTTTGAGCCTGGGAGATGTGCTGCTTGTCTTCAGGATGGTCGCAAGCGGGCTCAACGCGATGCATCAGCACGGATTTGTTCACTGTGATATAAAACCCAATAACATCCTCATGGACAAGTCCGGCTCAATTAAAATTATAGACCTCGGCCAGAGCTGCAAGATCGGAACGGTCAAGCAGAGAATCCAGGGCACCCCCGATTATATCGCTCCTGAACAGGTTAAGCGCAGACCGCTCGGTCCAAAGACGGACATCTTTAACCTTGGCGCGACAATGTACTGGGCCCTTACCGGAAAACACGCCCCAACTCTGATACCTAAAAAGAACAAGTTAGGCTTGCCCGTAACCGAGCCGCGTCGGGAACCGCACGAAATAAAAAAGGGACTGCCCATAGGAATCTCAAAACTCGTAATGGATTGTATTGAGAACGACCCCGCAAAACGCCCGAGTAATATGATGGCGGTTACATCGAGGCTGGACCTGATGGTGCATAGTATTTTTGGGGGCAAGATAAAAACGAATAAAAATGCCTCAAACAATAATTGACCTGTTGAAGAACGGCATAGAAGCCAACAACGCGGATAAGTATCGGCGCGATAATCTTATTTATTTGCCCGCTGAGGGCAGTGTGATTGTAACGGGTGATCTCCACGGGCATCGGCGAAATTTTGAAAGAATTGTGGCCTTTGCCGATTTGGCCAACAATCCCGACAGGCATATCGTTCTCCAGGAGATTATACACGGGGGCCCGGAAGATTCGTTTGGGGATTGTTTGTCGTATAGACTGTTATTTGATGTTATACGCTATAAATTGAGCTTTCCAGACCGCGTTCATATTATTATGGGAAACCATGATACCGCTTTTATCAACAACAGCGAGGTGATGAAAGACGGCAGGGAAATGAATCGTGCAATGCGTTTGGCTCTTGACCGAGAATTTCAACAAGCCGGCGCTGAAGTTGAACTGGCGATGCGGCAAAATCTATTCTCTCAACCGTTGGCGATCAGAACCGAGAGCAGAATATGGGCGTCACATTCGCTGCCCAGCGACCATTTCGTCGAGAAGTTCGATCCGCAGATTTTGAACAGACAACTGAAAGTCAACGATATCGTCAGACCGGGCTCGGCTTATCTCTTAACGTGGGGCAGAAGACACAGCCAGGCGCTGCTTGATAAATTGGCCGGGCAATTTGATATTGATGTCTTTGTTCTCGGTCATCAGCCGCAAGAGAAGGGATGGAACCAGGCCGGTGAGAATCTTATTATTATTGCCTCCAACCACAATCACGGCTGTTTGCTTTCAATCGATCTGGCACAATCTTACACAGTTGAGCAGCTCATCGAGTCGATCGTGCCGTTGGCTTCTGTATCTTGAAGCGCGGCCTGACTCAAGCACGGGATGTAAAAAACGAAAATGGATTGGTATTACTACATAGCCCTGGCGGCAATCGTCTCACAATTATTGTTTTTGTTCCAGACGCATAAAAACTATCGCTATGCCATCAATAAATACAAGAGAGAACGTCCGTGGTATCGGCCGCGAACGGTTTTGATTGTTCCGTGTAAGGGTCTGGATTCGGCTTTTCAGCAAAATATCACCTCCTTATTCGAGCAGGACTATGAGAATTACCTGCTATGGTTTGTAGTCGGCGATGAGTCGGACCCGGCCTACGGCGAATTATGTCAGTTGAAAAATCGGCTGAGCCGAAGCTCAAAGGCCCGGGATGTGCAGGTATTTGTTGCCGGTAAGGGGCAAACCTGCAGTCAAAAAATCCATAATCTCCTGTACTGTTACGAAAAGATCAGCGACGATATCGACGTTCTGGCCTTTGCCGATTCCGATATCTGTGTGCGGAGCAACTGGCTAAGTCACATCGTTTATCCCCTTCGAAAGGCGAAAAACGGCGCCGCCAGCGGCTATCGCTGGTTCATCCCGGAGAAGAACAACCTGGCCAGCCTGGCCCTGTCGGCAATGAACGCCAAGGTTGCCCAGTTACTCGGCAATACCCATTTCAATCAGGCCTGGGGCGGCTCTATGGCGATCCGCGTTGAGGTCTTTCGCAAACTCGGACTCGACAAGATCTGGCCGAAGGCCCTCAGTGATGACTTATCGCTAAGCATCGCCGTCAAACAGGCCGGCCTGATTGTGGCCTTCGTTCCCGCCTGCCTGGTAGCTTCACACGAGGTCACCACATGGCGAAAGCTCTTCGAATTCGCTCGGCGGCAATTTCTAATCACCCGTGTAAGTGCCCCGAAGACCTGGTGGTTCGGATTGCTCAGCGGCCTCTATTCGATATTAGGGATATGGGCGGCGGCCGGCCTGGCAATTTACGCCGGGACGATTCAAAATGAACACCTGCCCACTTTCGTGGCGGTCCCTGTCGTGTTTTTCATTAGTCAGCTCATTCGGGCGATACTCCGCCAGAGAATGGCCGGCAAATTGCTCGAGCACGAGCGGCGGGCAATGAGGGCCGCCTGTGCCGCCGATATCCTGGCTTTTTGGCTCTGGTCGTTTCTGATGCTGCTTCTTATTATCTCCTCGGCCTTTGGCAGAACGATCTGCTGGCGAGGCATACGCTATAAGCTGCTGGGCCCGAACGAGACGATCGTCGAAGGCCCACAGGCTCAGTAAGGGCGGTTCACGAACCGCCCCTACAGATGATACGGGTGACGCTGCGGCCGGGACATCATTCGCTGTGCCTGCTGGTCGCCGACTATCGTCTGTTTGGCCTGGTCCCATTCGAGCTTGCGGCCGAGAATATACGAAAGGTTGCCCAGAACGCACAAGTTGGCCACGCCCGCGGCGGCCTCGATGTTCATAATCGTCTTTTCGCCGGTCTTGATTCCCTTGAACCAGTCTTCTTTATGGCCCGGGCTTTTATAGACGTCTTTCCCGCCGGCCGGCAGCTCCCACTGGCGGGCCTTCTTCTCGGCCCATGTTCCGCCGTCGCCGCCCCAGTGGATGAACTCGCCCTTATCGCCTCGGTAGATAGCGCCGTAACCGGGCCGGCTGATTTTGCCTCCCGGCTCGTTGCCGGTCCGCTCTTCGGCCTTCGGGAGTTTATCGTTAGGCATCTGCCGCCAGGTGAGCACCCAATCGGGATTTTTAAAGGTATATGTCACGTCCATCAGCACGGCGCTGTCCCACAGACCCTTCTTCGGCGCCGTACCCGTCGCCTCGACTGTAACCGGGCCTGTGCCGTCGGCGCCCATCCACCACATAGCGCAGCTCATCACGTGCGCGCCGCGGTCGCGAATCTGCCCGCCACCCGACTCCAGCAGCCAGCGGAACACGCCGTGACAGTATTTCTTGTTGTATGGTCTCCACCGTAGCGGTCCCAGCCACATGTCCCAATCCAGCTCTGCCGGCGGATCACTGTCGGGAACCGGGTTGTTATCTTCGGGGCTTGGGTAATGGAAGCAATCGACCCGGCTGATGTGGCCGATGTTGCCGTTGACTAAGTAACGGTGTGCCAGATAGGCTTCCGGCTGGGACCGGCCCTGTGAGCCGACCTGGACCGACACGTTGTTTTTCTTTGCCGCGGCGACCATTGCTTTGCCTTCCTCGATGGTGCAGCAGGCCGGCTTTTCGACATAGACGTGCTTGCCGCACTCGGCGGCATGAACCATCTGGACCCCGTGCCAGTGGTCGGGCGTGGAAATCACCACTGCGTCAATATCCTTGCGCTGCAGGATATAACGGTAATCGTGGTACGGCTCTGCGCCGGGGCCAGCCTTCTTTAACGCATTGACCAGGCGGTTCTTATCTATATCACACACTGCTGCGATATTAACCTGGCCTCTATCACGGCGCCGTATCATGTCATTGAGGTGGCCGCCGCCCATGCCGCCGACGCCGATATGCGCCATGGTTATTTTTTCGTTTGCCCCGATTCTGCGGGGCTGCGCCAAAACGCCGGACGGTATCAAATAAGGCATACTTACCGCTGCTGCGCCTGCGGCCGCCAGAAATTCACGCCTGTTGAGTTTATTTGACTTTTTCATCGTTCTACTGCCTTTCTGTTTTTGTATATAGTTCAATCCCGGGTGGCAGCCGTAGGGGCAACCCCGTGTGGTTGCCCAGTACAGGCTTATAGAGCCTTGACATCCGTTTTTTTCGTAGGTACCAGCTTTTTGCACGGATATCCGTCCACGTCTTCGCCCCGTTTACGCAGCGACTGCGCGATATTGGGCTTAAAGTCCTCGGGTGCCGCCTCGAAGGCGTCTTTCAAAACCGTCACAGCCCTCTTGCCGGGGATACGCTCAAGCGCCATTCGGGCGTCCTCGCGCAGGTCCTCGTTTCTAATGAGCCTGGCGATGGACTTAATGGAGTTGCGTGCGCCGATTTCCGAAAGCATCCAGAGCACTTCGGCGCCGACGGCAACCGGCTGGTCCTTGCCCAGCAGCTCGGCCAGCTCAGTCTCTACGGCCCTTCTCTCTTTATTGGCTTTGGGCCGGCCGGTGTATCGTACGATTTGCCACAATGCCCGCCTTGCCGCCCGGGCGACTTCAAGATTGTCGTCGGTCATAACTTTCGCCAGAGGTTTGACCGCCGGGGCGCCAACCTCGCCGGCACCTTGCCAGGCTTCTGTGCGTTCTTCAGCGCTTTCGGACTTGATCCTGGCGAGAAGCTCATCCACTCCTTGGGCATGGGCGGTATCGGCCGTTTGTGCCATTACGCCGGCGGCTCCCGCTGCGATTGATACTTTTTTAAGGTTGTTCGTTGACATGTTTCAATACCCTTTCTCGATTGAATTTCGAAGAATAGTTTTCCGAATCATTCGAGATTCTATCTGCCCAAAGCGGGGCGGTCAAATATTATTTGTGTTCAATTAGAATTGGGTTTGTTTGGCTTTGTTTTTTCGAAGCCTCAAAACGCTTAATATTCTTATAATCACCTTTATAATAG
>JBARRE010000438.1:0-4381 GCA_049644065.1 Sedimentisphaerales bacterium
GATACACGGATTATAAAGGCCAGCAATTATTTTCTGAAATATATTGGTCTCGATCCTAATTTGGCGGCAAGTTCGGAAGGCTGGTCGGAATATCTCGTCCATAACTCTGACGATTCGACCAGCTTCGTAGTCGACAAGCTATATATTGACTTGCTGCTCCGAAACGTTGCGGTACGCATGCGTACTCACAATGACATCCAAATACTCTCAAAGCCCCAAATCCTCGCCATGGCCGGTAAGAAATGTGAAATTCATATAACTGACTCCGAATCTTATATGTTAAGAGCACCTACCGAACCGAATGACTCATCTGAGGGGTCGGAATCAAAATCCAATCGTATAGAGTTAGGTACGACTATTCGAATGACGCCGACACTGACGCCGGATAGCCAGAACATCGAATTGGATTTTGAATGGGAGTATCGCCAGCTCCGGGTCATTAAGGAACATACCGGCCCGGACGGAAATGTGCAAAAGGTTCCCCAAGTCGACATCGATAGCATAAAGACGCTCTGTACCATCCCGAATGGCAAGACACTGCTCATCATCACCCAAAAAATTACTGATGAAGTTGAATCGAAAACGCCCGTATTAGGCGACTTGCCTCTCATCAGCGGACTCTTTCACAACAACAGCAAAACCACGGAAGAAAACACGTTGTTAATAATGGTTACACCAAGAACCTATATAAAAAAAACTCTGCAAACACCGCAAACGCCACGGTTTTTGGTAGATCCCAACGATCCTCTCATAAAGAAGCTCGAAGAAAAATTCAAACGCTCTGACGAAAAAAGATAGACAACAACAGCAGTCATTAGTAGTTCTAAGTTTTGAGCGTTGAGTTTTGAGTTTGGTGGATTTTCGACCAAAAGCGAGGGCAATAACAACTTTAAGTTTTTATTTTTAAGCTTTAAACTGGGTAGATTTTCAACCGAAAGCGATGGCGATTCAATTGACTATTTTCTATTGACTAATGACGATTTTGGCGGAATTTTCGACCAAAAGCGATGGTAGCGCCGAACAAAAATCGGAATTTTTAAATTTTTTTTTATTCCCTCCCCCACAAGCACTTACGGCAATAATCCCGCCTACATTTTTGTAGATTTTCGCATCAAACACGCAGGTAGCTCCAATTATAGAGGGCCGTGTTTCGGCTAATTGCGAAACACGGAAACTCTAAATACGAATATCGAAATCCTAAACAAGCACGAATGACCGAAATTCGAAATTCAAAACGGCAAGCTCAGGCCCGAGGCAGGTCTGTTTTGGGCATTTGAAATTAGAATTTTGAATTTGTTTAGGATTTCGGATTTGGTGCTTAGAATTTCGAATTTCCCTCCGACCATTCGGAGGGATGGGGGTGGGAAATCACCGAGTTTGTCATCAAAATCAGGATTCCGACCTGGCTGGAAAGGCCGGCCGTGCTGCCTGTGCTCTGGTACAGACGGCTGCGATACGGCTACCCGTTCCGCCGGATCCCCCTTTCGCAGGGAAAATACGCCATCGTGGATCCCGAGGATTACGAACGACTGAGCAGACACAAATGGTACGCCTGCAAAAGGAACCGTACATGCTACGCCAACAGGGGCCAGTGGTCGCCGATCCTTAAAAAACGGCTGACAATATCGATGCACCGCGAAATCATAGATGTGCCGGTGGGCCTCTTCCTCGACCACATCAATCATAACGGCTGGGACAATCGCAAGGCCAACCTCCGCCCAGCCACTGCCGCCGAGAACGCCCGAAACGCCCGCTACCCCAAGATAAACACCACCTCGAAGTACCGCGGCGTCTGGTACAACAAAAAGAAGAAAAGATGGCGTGCCGTGATTAGCATTAATAACAAAAAAAAGCATCTCGGCTACTTCATAAAAGAAATCGACGCCGCAAAAGCTTACGACCAGGCCGCGAAGCACTTTTATCGAGAATTCGCAATACTGAATTTCCCAAACGATTCCTAATCGTCATCCTGAGCGCAGTCGAAGGATCTGGCACACGAATGGTATTTAGCCCTAAAACTATATACTAACGACCAGCGACTAAAGACGAGTTGTAACCGCAGATGAACGCAGATTACGCAGATAAAAAAATAATAAATAGCAGATAGTAAATCGAATCGTTCCCCGTCGCTATGTTTGTAGAAGCAGTTCTTTTGCTTGCTTCAGAAGAATGTCGTAGAGATATTTTTTTGGATTACGAAGCGACATATAGTCTTTTCCGGGTCTTTTCAACCGAATCGATAAAGTAAGGATTACGTAAGCCCCCCGGCTCAACAAGGTCGACCGGCCGCTTTAGAAACCTCTGAAGCTCATCATGCAATGCAAAGAAGTTGTCAAAGCGATTGGCCTTAACAGAACTGTCGAATTCGACCAAAAGGTCGACATCGCTGCACTGCTCGTCAAACTCTTCGCAAGCCGCAGAACCGAAGACATCAAGTGCAGACACATGGTATTTCCTGCAAAGCTCTATAAGCTTGTCCCTGTTTTGTTTTATTATTGTTGTCATACAGCCTCTTTTCGGCTATAGATTAAAGTAAAATAATAAACAATTCAACTCTCAAGACCCAAAAACTTTTTAATTTAGCCACAGAGGCACAGAGGACACCGAGACAAATAATTCATGTAGGGTGGGCCTCCCTAAGGGATGCCTTACGGTATTGGCCCACCGATAAAAGCTTTTTTAAATACAGTAATTCACCACGAAGATCACAGCAATAATAGGGTCCGTCCCAATCCTGTTCGGCCCGGGATTTGCTGTGTGATTTATGGGGGGAGAATTACCCAAAACTTTTTTTTACATATTACCTATTTTAAACTGGCGCGCTGTGTGCGCTTGTGTTTAAATGCCTTTCATGAGCAAAAAAAGGCATAAAATAAAAGAACGCGAACTCAAAGGCTTTAAGTACTTCAAGACCATTTCCAAAATCCTGGAGTCTCTTCATGACGTTGGATGTCAGGGAGATCTTGCCGGCAACCGAATCCTGCACATGGATCAATACATTTCCCTGCTCCTGTTGCATATGTTCAATCCCATCTGTACGTCCCTGCGATCCTTGCAGCAGGCCAGTGAGCTGAAGAAAGTGCAAAAGAAGCTCGGCGTCCCCCGCGCCTCCCTGGGCAGTCTGTCAGAGGCAGCGAGGGTCTTCGACAGCCAAACGATGCTGGAAATCATCGGACAGCTTGGTGAGCAGCTCGAGCCGGTCGCTCAACATGACAAACTCAAAGATTTACCCGGGATCCTCACCGCGGTCGACGGCACTCTTTTGAAGGGTTTACCCAAGATTGCCCGGGCCCTGTGGATCGACGATAAGCATAAAGCCATCAAGAACCATGTCCACTTTGAAATCCTCAAGGGTGTCCCCGTCAAGGCCACGATCACAGAGGGCAATGGCAATGAGAAGGATGTCCTGGCCGAGACACTGGACGCCGGCCGGATCTATGTTCTGGATCGAGGGTATGCCAAATACAGCCTTCTGCAAAAGATTCTGGATCACGACAGTTCCTTTGTTTGCCGGATACGAGACAATTACGTCTGTGAGGTCATAGAGGAACGTCCTGTCACCGCGGACGCCGAAGCGGCCGGCGTTGTACGAGATCGTATTGTTCGATTAGGTTCTAACGCCAAAAGCGACGAAATCCATGGAGCGGTTCGTGTTGTTGAGGTGAAATGCAAGCCACATGTCAAACGTATGCACACAGGACGCGGCGGTCCGGAACAATCAGAGACACTTGTCATAGCAACTGATATGCTGGATGTTGAAGCGGATGTTATTGCGTTGATCTTCCAACATCGCTGGACGATTGAAATCTTCTTTCGTTTCTACAAACACATTTTAGGCTGTCGTCACCTGTTAAGCTACAACCAGAATGGCATTGAATTACAGACCTATGCGGCCATCATTGCGTGTATGTTGATATCGCTTTGGACGGGTCGTAAACCGACCCTGCGAACTTATGAAATGCTCTGTTGGTATTTCACAGGCATGGCCGATGAAGAAGAGCTGTTGTCTCATATTCACCGTCTGCAAAAAATTGCTTAATTGAGTTCAGGCTCAATCCTCGCCGAGATTGTTGCCTGGGTTAATGCTGCGCACATCCAGCGAACACATCCCTCTATATGGCCAAAGTAAACAGACCCTGGAGAAATATTGTAAACTATGTAAGCCGGTCAAGTAGGACAGCAAATCCCGGGCCGAACAGGATTGGGACCAACCCTATTATTGCTGCCATTTTGTTCTCATAAAATAGGGTCCGTCCCGAATGGCACTGACATAGCGTTAAGCTCCTATCAAAGCAGCCCTTAAATCACCGCGTGGCTTATTCATCAACCTATATTTTTTTGGCCTTCGCTTTTTCACTCTCGGTTCAATACGATGGGGACG
>JBARRE010000439.1:0-2338 GCA_049644065.1 Sedimentisphaerales bacterium
TATTCCGCCAAAACTGATTGGCCGTCCTTCAACACTGCCCACCACCAAACGAAATCCCCATGACCATGTGGGAAACATGACTCCCCGTCCACTGTTACCCAAAATCAGGCGTTCTTGAACCAGGCCAAAATATCCAAGAAATGTCAATACGCACTCAAGGCTCTGTTTGAGCTTGCCTGGCGCAATACCGGCAAACCGGTAAAAACACACAGTATTGCAAGCGCTCAGCGAATTTCGCCGCGTTTTGCGGAAATCATCCTGAACGATCTCAAGCACGGAGGTTTTGTCGAGTCAAGACGAGGCAAGGAAGGTGGTTATATCCTGGCAAGGGACACCAGATATCTAACGGTCCGAGAGGTCATTGATTATATTCAGGGCCCGATTTCGTTAGTTCCAGATGCCACAAAAGCTATCGGAGACCAATCTTTTTGGGGAAACGAGGCATTCAAAGAGTTATGGAAGGAAGTAAACAATGCTGTTTCTGAGGTATGCAACAATAAAACCTTTGCTGAGCTTGTAGAATTTGAACGGGCTAAAAGGGATAAATGTGCCGTCAACTACAGTATATGAAGGGACAGGTTTGTCACATATATGGATTTTATTTTTATTATATATCCCAGTAAAAATGTAGGCATACTTCTTGAGTAGGAGCAAAAACTCATGGAATCACATTTTCGAAGCATAGTGAAGGCGATAACCTGGCGTACTGGTGGCACTGTTGTTACCTTTGCAGTTGCCTGGATTCTGACTCGAAGTTTTGAGTTGGCGGCACAAATTGGTGTTCTGGACACGGTAATTAAGATCGGGGCTTTCTATGTGCATGAAAGAATGTGGAATCGCTTGAGTTTTGGCAAAGAGAAACCGCCGGAATATCAGATTTAGCAGTTTACTTTAATTAAAGTTAGAAGGAGATTAGAAGTCATGTTAATAGAAGAAGTTACAGAAAATGTTGTAGAATTGGTTGAGAAGCTAAATTTTGCAGAGAAAATCGATCGTTCGCTCGAGTTGATTGATCGGGCTTACAAGGAATTCGGGGATGGTCTTGTCGTAGCCAACAGCCTCGGTAAAGATTCCAGCGCTGTCTGGGACCTTGCAAAACGTGTAAGTCCTGATATTCGCGGCTTTATAGTAACGACAAGATTCAAACCCGCCGAGACCAAGAAGTTTATGGCCGAAGAGGTCGCGAGGTGTCCCGAATTGCAGGTCTTCAGTAATGACGAGGAGATTCCCGATAAGCTGTACGAGACGGATCCCGACAGGTGCTGTGAGATTCTCAAGGTCCAGCCGACCCGGGATGCGGTCAGGCAGATGGGAGTTACCTGCTGGATAACAGGTCTTCGCTGCACCGAGGGCCGGACTCGTACGAACTACAAAGAGGTCGAAGAGCTGGACAAGGGCCTGATCAAGCTCAATCCCATTCTCATCTGGTACGAGCGAGAGGTCTGGCAGTACCTTGCATTGAACAAGGTGCCTGTCAATCCGCTTTACGCCGAAGGGTACAGATCTTTGGGATGCGCTACGTGCACGAAGATTTCCCAGGGCATTGATGAGCGGGCCGGCAGATGGATTGGCACGAGCAAGTGCGGCGGTGAATGCGGTATTCACACAAAGCCTTTACTTAACTACCAGATATAGGAAATCGGCAGCAATGAAAACTGACACGTTGGCTATTCACGGAGGTTTTGCAGGCGACGGCGGTAGTGGCGCCTCGGCGGTTCCTATTTACCAGACCGTCTCCTACGCCTACAACACCGCCCAGGGGCTTGCGGATGCCTTTGCGGGCAAATCGCCGGGCTACATCTATACAAGGATCGCAAATCCGACAACTACTGCCCTTGAGACCAGGCTCACTGAGCTTGAGGATGGGATTGGTTGCATCGCCACTTCCAGCGGTATGGCGGCCATCGCATCGGTTGTAATGGGTTTAGCCGGTGCCGGCGACCATATAGTCGCCGCAGCCGGGATATTTGGCGGGACAGTATCTTTGTTTGAAAATACCCTGGCAAGGTTCGACATAAAAACGACTCTCGTGGATGTCGCCGAGACAAACAACTTTGCAAATGCGATTAACAGCAGGACAAAGCTGATTTTCATCGAGACCATCGGTAATCCCCGGATGGATGTGCCTGATATACCGGCCGTCGCCGAGATTGCCCATAAAGCCGGGATACCGCTGATTGTCGATAGCACTGTAACCACACCGGTCCTTTTTAGGCCCGGCGAGTTTGGCGCCGATATCGTTGTTCATTCGACCTCGAAGTTTATCAATGGTCACGGCACTGCAATAGGGGGGGCGATAATCGATGCCGGCAACTATGATTGGCGAAATGGGGCGTTT
>JBARRE010000440.1:0-2778 GCA_049644065.1 Sedimentisphaerales bacterium
GTTAATCCGTGTTCATTCGTGGTTCGTTTTTGACAGAGTTACTCGTTTTTAGCAGTAAAAACTACTAAACCCGGGGGTAAAAACGGCCGATTCTTTTGCTTGTGCTGTCTTTTTAAAGAATTAGAAAATTTTCTTTGACAATGTATTTTGCAGACCGATAATTAGCGCTGAAGGATTTGTTATCGGGTGTAGTAAAATGACAGCCAAAGGATTGGCTCCTCGGAGAGCGCATCTCGGTCTGCCAGAGTGGTGTTAATGACTAACGAGACAAATTACGATACGGTTTTTGGTAAGATGGCGGTGGAGCACGGCCTGTGCACGGATGACGAGTTTCGTAACTCGATGGAGGAGATGGAGGCCCGCAGTAAGATCAATCCCGTGATCCTGAAAGACCTGATGATCGAGCTTGGCTTTGTAACCGAGCCCCAGGCAGAGCGGCTCAAGTCGAGCATCAAGGAGAGCAAGGTTGCTGTCAAGCAGATTCCCGGCTACAAAATTATCGGCAAGCTTGGTGCCGGGGCGATGGCGATTGTTTATAAGGGCAAGCAGTTGAGTCTGAATCGAACGGTTGCGATTAAAGTGCTGCCGAAACGGTTCAGCGAGAATCCGGAATACGTCGAGCGGTTTTATAAGGAAGGCCAGGCCGCGGGTAAGCTCAACCATCCGAATATCGTGCAGGCGTTCGACGTCGGCGAGGCGGGGGGGTACCACTATTTTGTGATGGAGTACGTCGAGGGAAAGACGATTGCTGATGATTTGACGGATGGCAATGTCTTTGGCGAGGCCGAGGCGCTTGATATCATTATTCAGGTCGCACATGCGCTCGCCCATGCTCATGCTTGCAGTCTGATCCACCGCGATGTCAAGCCGAAGAATATCATGATCAGTAAGAATGGGACGGTGAAACTTGCTGATATGGGTCTGGCGCGAGAGACGACGGATATCGAGGCGGCGCAAAGCGAGGCCGGCAAGGCTTACGGCACGCCGTACTACATAGCACCGGAGCAGATTCGAGGTAAAATCGACATCGACGGCAGAGCCGACATCTACGGCCTCGGGGCTACGCTTTATCACATGCTGACCGGCCGCGTACCGTTTATGGCGGAGGATTCCGCTGATGTTATGCGAAAGCACCTTAGAGAAAAGCTGGTTCCGCCGGACCACATAAATACTTCGCTTTCGGCAGGCGTTTCTGAAGTCGTTGAGATTATGATGGCCAAGCGCAGAGAAAATCGCTATAAGAACATCGAGGAGCTCTTGATGGATTTAGAGGCCCTTCGCAACGGCAAGCCCCCGCTTCAGGCCCATAACAGATTTGATGTCTCGATGTTTGAGCAGTTAGAGAAGGGAGAAGTCGTCGAGGTCAAGGAAAAGGTTTACCAGGAAGAGACCATCGCCAATTATCGAATGGCGGTATTGGTTTTGAGTGCCGTCGCCGCGGCGTTTTTCCTGGTCATCCTTCTGCTTATCCTGCTCAGAAAATAAAATTGTCATCCCCGCGAAAGCCGGGACCCTAATCAATAATCGTTAATCCATAATCATTGCTCGATAGCTTATGCCCCGAGGCGGCGCACATTTTTCTTCCGAGGAGCTGGTACGAACCCTCAGCCATTATGATGTCGGCGTCATTCATCAGATAAAATCCCTGTCCGGCGGCAACCGCCGCGCGCCCAAAATGGTCGTCGTCTCCGAGCTGGGCAAGTTCCTCCTGAAGCGCCGCCCCCGCGGCAAGGACGACCTTTCCCGCGTCGCCTTCGCCCACGCCGTCCAGACACACCTAACCGAGAATGCCTTCCCCGTCACGACTTTGCTCGCCACGCGCAGCGACAACAATACACTCCTGCAACTGAACAGCCACATTTACGAGTTCTTCAAATTCGTCTCCGGCACTCGTTACGACGGCTCGCCCGAAGCGACAATCGATGCCGGCCGGCAATTAGCCAACTTCCACCACCACCTCGCCGATTTCGCCCACGAATTCAAGCCGCTCCAGGCCAGCTTCCACGATTCATCGACCGTTCGCACGCACCTGCGGACCATCGGCTCCGACCGAACGGCCAGGCCCAGCGGCAATTCCCGCCTTCGCGGGAATGACATTACCCCCGCGCAGGCGGGGGTACAGGCCGCCGAGGCCCTGACGATTCTCTACAACGAATCGAGCATCCAGGCCAACCAGTTAGGCTTCGATTCCTGGCCCCAGCAGGTCATTCACGGCGACTGGCATCCGGGCAATATGCTCTTTTCCAACGGCAAAGTCGCCGTCGTGCTCGATTTCGATTCGATCCGGGTCGCCCCGGCCGTGGTCGATCTTGCCAACGGCATGCTGCAATTCTCCATAGTAGGCGGCCGGCCCAATCCCGCCGATTGGCCGGACTATTGCGATCAGGACAAACTCCTGCAGTTCCTACAGGGCTACAAAGAAAGGGCGGTTAACGATACGACCCTCCTGGATGAATATAAGTTGCAGGCCCTGGTTGATTTAATGATCGAGACGATGATCGCCGAGGCGGTCCTTCCAATCGCCGCGACCGGCTTCTTCGGCCACCTCCACGGCACGGATTTCCTCCTGATGATCCGCCGAAAAGCCGAATGGCTCAGCAAAAACCGCGATAAACTCACAAAGCTCATTTCCGGCCAAGGATTCAAATCTATCACCACGAAGTTAAGATGAGAAGGCTATTCCCCTCGGGCCTGTGAGGCTCGATAATACGCACTCGTATTTTAAGGTGCAATTGACAACGTCAATAAAGGAGAATAGCCATGACTAATGTAACAATC
>JBARRE010000441.1:0-7970 GCA_049644065.1 Sedimentisphaerales bacterium
AAAATTGGTTTTAACCGGCCCGCCCGACGACCCGTCACATGGGCCGCCGATCAAGCGGAACTCACCGGCCACAACTGACAATACCAGCGAAAATAAATCATTTCATGCAGGCTTACCGAAATGACACAAGCGATGGCGCGGACTAATGTGCCGGCAGTTGCCTCGTGAAGGCAGACAATTATTGGTTCTTCAAAAAAGCGTCGGGCAATGAGTCGATTATGTCGGTTGCCATCAGGCTGACCCGGCCAAATTTTTCCGCCGCGATATCGCCGGCCAGACCGTGAAGGTAAACGCCGAGAACCGCCGCGTCAAAGTCACTCAATCCCTGGCCGAGCAGGGCGGTTATAACCCCTGTCAGGACATCACCCGACCCAGCCGTGGCCATGCCGGGATTGCCCGTTTTGTTGATATAGACTTTCTCGCCGTCGGTCACGACCGTCCCGGCTCCTTTTAAGACTACGACGGTATTTGTCCGCTGTGCTAATTGCATCGCCTGCTCCCTGCGATCGGCGGGCAGCTCTTCTCGCAGCAGGCCCGACCAGAGCCTTTTCATTTCACCCGGATGAGGCGTTAGAATCGGTTTTGCCTTGAGCCGGGCGGGCCAGTTTTTTATGCCGGCAAGGTTATTCAGACCATCGGCGTCGATGACCAGCCTTAAATTCTGCTGATCCAGGAGATTCTCAAGGATAGACCGAAGCGCTCCGCTGATACCGATACCCGGTCCGAACGCCACGGCATCGTTTTGCCCGACTGCATCAAGAACGGCGTGGATTGCCTTTGCGGATATTCGCCCTGCACTGTCTTCTGGCAGGGCGATCGTTGTAAAGGACGGCTCTATCGTTGCGACAATTGCCAAAATACTTTTCGGTGTGGCAACACGCACAAGCCCGGCGCCCGCCCGCAAGGCCGCCCGTCCGGCCAATGCCGCCGCTCCGCTCATCCCAACGCTGCCGGCAATAATACAGACCTTACCGTAATCGCCCTTATGGCCGTCAACCGCTCGCGGCTTCAATTTCGGAATTGTTTCAACTATCTGCATAATAGCTCGTTTCGACCAATATATTACAAACAATACGGTATATGGTCAATAATAGATTTGACAAGCAGACAGGAGGATTTATAATCATCAAATAGAGCGAAGAGCTTGTGTGGAATCAGAAGTGAAAGACAAGAGATTTATGGAATTGAACTTGGCGTCTCAAACGAATAAAACGTATATAAAAGCATCTTATGCAGGAAATATCTAATAGATAGTTCGTCGGGAGATAAAAACTATGGTTTCAGAGGAATCAGGATCGAGGTTTTGGACACTTTATGGATGGGCCGTACCTGCTTTCTTCGGTTTTTCTCCTTGGTCTATTAAGTAGCTGCCTGATGAGCTGCATCGAACGCAGAGGGCGACGAAAATCTTTAGCCTTGGCATTAGCAGAGTGTGTACGTTTTGAGATCAAACTTGCGCAATTGACCGAGGAACAAGCGAAAGCCGGGAAGTTTATGTACTCCAATGATATGCTTCATAATCCCTCCCTATTTTATGATCTCCGCCCCGAGGTCATTATCTTGGAGAGTAAGATAATAAGTCAGGTGATCGCCTTTAATGCGGCTTTGAAGCAGTACGATTGTGCTAGGGACAATCTACAAGGGGCCAAAGAAATAACTACTGATGGGGTTAAGCTACCAATCGATCTTTTAAATGCATATGGTACAAGCATTAAGGTATTAATATCTACTGGTGAAAGACTATTACAATATCTCGAGGAATATTATCCGAAGACCAAATCATCCGAACAAAGCACTCCATCAGACACGCACAAGTAGCGTGCTACTAAACTTCTTATTACGACCTGTTCTCGATTTTCTTGTTTATCAGCGTGGCGGTCACGGCGGCGGAGAAGCCGTTGTCGATATTGACGGCGGTGACGCCCGCGGCACAGCTATTGAGCATCGTCAAGAGGGCGGACAGTCCCTCGAAGGCCGAGCCGTAGCCGACACTGGTGGGCACTGCTATGACCGGACAGCTCATCAGGCCGCCCACGACACTGGCCAGCGCGCCTTCCATTCCCGCGACGACAATGACGACGTTGGCCTTCTGCAGCTTCGGCAGATGTTTGAACAATCTGTGCAGGCCGGCTACTCCGACGTCGCAGATCAATTCGGTCCGCTGGCCCATGATCTCGGCGGTGACTTTCGCCTCGGTCGCAACGGGTAAATCGGCGGTGCCTGCGGTAACTATCGGCAGGACTGTCCTGGAGGCCGGCGGCTCTTTCTGCTCCAGGATAATGGCCCTGGCCAGTTTGTCGTAGCGGACGTTGGGAAACTTCTTCGTTTTTTCCAGAGCCTCGAATACATCTGGCTCGGCCCTGGTGGCCAGGACGTTGTTGCCTTTGGCGGCGAGACTCTCGAATATCTTGATTATGTGTTCGGTGGTCTTGCCTGGGCAGAAGATGACTTCCGGAAAACCCCGCCGGATCTGCCTATGGTGGTCGATGCACGCAAAGCCTAAATCCTCGAACGGCAAATGCCGAAGCTTCTCGACGGCCTGGTCGATATCCAGCTCATCGTTCTTGACCTGTTCCAGCAATCTTTTTATCTGTTCAGCCTGAATATTTCACCTGCCTTGTTAGTTCTTACTTATGTGTTCATATGCGAGCTATGAATTGCTTGCTTTTGGCTCGAGCGTCAAATCTGCTAAAAGCCCGGCTTTGAATTTATAATATGCAAGAGAGGCTACCATAACCGCGTTGTCAGTGCAATATTGTTTTGGCGCTACCAGCAGCTTTATCGGCGGGACGGACGATTCACACGTCTCCTGCAAGGCCGTTCGCAAGCTGCTGTTGGCCGCAACACCGCCGCCTAACAGGATGGTTTTTGCCCCGATTTTTTTGGCGGCCCGCTTCGTCTTTTTTACAAGGACGTCAACCACTGCGGACTGGAACGATGCCGCGATATCGGCGATTTCCTGCCGGCTCATAGAATCAACCTTATTCTCGCCCTTCATGTCCTGGCCCCGGCAGTAATACAGCACGGCGGTTTTTATGCCGCTGAAAGAAAAATCCAGCGAATCCCGCCCCAGCATCGAACGCGGAAATTTTATTGCATCCGGATTTCCGTCTGCTGCCGCCTTTTCAATACTGGGCCCGCCGGGGTAGGGCAGTTTCAGGATAGTTGCGACTTTGTCGAAGGCCTCGCCGGCAGCGTCGTCGATAGTGGAGCCCAGAAGTCTCGGCTCCAGCGGCGAATGGTAATCGTAAAGGCTGGTATGTCCACCCGATACGATCAGGGCGGCAGCAGGCAATTCCAGATTCTCCTCGGACATAATCGCCGACTGCAGGTGGGCATGCAGGTGATTGATTGCTATAAGCGGCTTGTCCCAGGCAAAGCTAAGCGTCTTGGCGGCTGTAACGCCCACTACCAGAGCGATGGTCAATCCCGGCTGATTCGCAATGGCGATAGCGTCAATATCGTCCTGAGCCACGTTGGCCTGCTCCATTGCCTCTTTAATGACTGGGTATATCTTTTCAATATGTGCCCGGGAAGCAATCTCAGGAACAACGCCGCCGTACTTTTCATGCAGCATGGCCTGCGAGGCCACCACGGACGATTTTACAACCTTGCCGTTAGCCACCACAGCCGCTGCCGTCTCATCGCAACTGGTCTCAATACCTAAGATATTCACAGATTTATCCTGCATAGAGTTGGATATTATCCGAATAAGCAGCGACTGTCAACGTTCCTGGAATATGCCTTTTACAGTGTATAAATGTGCCACTTTCTCTTGTTGTTGGTGCCATAACATGTTATGCTGTTTCGAGTTGATTTTTAACTCTTTGATAAACAAAGGTTATGTATGAGTGAGGAACTTGAGGTACTGAAAATAGTCACCCTGCGATTAAACGAAGCGGGAATTCCTTACATGATTTCCGGTTCCATTGCGGCAAATTATTACACTGTGCCGCGGATGACCAGGGACATAGATATAGTGATAGAATTGGAACAGGGTGATATCGATAAATTTGTCGTTCTTTTTGAAAAAGATTTTTACTTGAATAGAGAAACGGTTACGAATGAAGTTTCTCGCCAGGGCATGTTTAACTTAATTCACAATCGGTATGTTGTCAAAATAGACTTCATTATTAATAAGTCTTCCGCATATCAGCAAGCCGCATTTTCCCGCAGAAAAAAGGTTCTAATAGAACAAAGTCCCATGTGGTTCGTCTCTGCCGAAGATCTGGTCATATCCAAGCTGCTCTGGGCAAGAGACAGTCATTCTGAGATACAGTTGAAAGATGTAGCAAATCTGATAGAAACAACAGATAATTTAGACTCGGAATATATTGATAATTGGATTCGAGAACTGGATTTGGGACAGATATACAAAGAGGCAGACGATGTTCGACACGCATCCTGATGTTGCCATTCGGTTTCGAGATTTGATGATGAGCAAAACCGGCCAGCAGCGTTTGCTCATGGGCTGCTCTATGTACGATACCGCCAAGCAAATAGTGCGCAGCGCCATTTATAACAGCCGGCCGGAGATAACGGACGAGGAAACGAAAAAAGAGATTTTTTTAAGATTCTACGGGCAGGAATTCAGCCGGGCCGACAGGGAAAAGATTTTATCAGTACTGACGTCCGAATAATTATTAACTCAAAATGATTGATTTTTATTGTCATGCTGAGCCAAAGGCGAAGTATCTGGGCAGTGAATTGATTATTCGCAAGGAGAGATTCTTCGCTTCGCTCAGAATGACAATTTCGAGTCTTGACTATCTCATTTTTACGGGCAGCGGGTGACGTGCGGTGTTTTACTCTTTTAAGCTTGCGCTGTATTTGATTTCTTTGACATCCAGCTTGCGGATGTAGTCCGGCAGATTTTGCCATATACTGTGGAAGCCGAAACCGCCTTTGGTCATTTCCTCGATGGCTTCGTCTTTGCTCCAGCCTTGTACGGCGATGTGATAAATTGCGCACATTGTCCCCGTGCGGTCGGCCCCATGTTGACAATGCACGAAGACCGGCGTGCGGCTGCCGTCGGTGACAATCCGCAGGAAGCGGACGGCATCTTTGTCTTCGGTGTTCCACGTCGTCATATTGATATGCTCGTAAGCCAGTCCGGTGTCTTTAATCTCATCCCGGTCCGAGTGGAGGGATCGCAGGTTGACGACTGTCTTGACGCCCAGTTTCTCCAACTGTTTCATGCCCTCTGCGGTCGGCTGCGCGCCGCGATACAGGTCGTCGGAGACCTTGTGTAAATTCGGCAGGCCCGGCAATTCGATGCGCTCGGCCCATTTGTCCTGAGCGTAAATAGTTTCTGCCTGGCGCTGATAATTACCGAGCTGTGAGCCGAATGGGAGCCCGTACTTGCATACCAGAAACACACCCGCCATGACAACAAGAATAGCCGGCAATACTGCACGGTAACGCAATCGTGCGGACTTTGCCTTAGCTTGCTTTTTCGGCGTCATCTGTTTGCTCCTCGAAACGGTTCATTTATTTTTCTGTGACCATCAGGATGCGCAGCTCATGCGGCTTGAGAAGCAGGGGCTCTTCGGGCGCAAGAATTTGCTGCCGGGAAGTCTGCGGATCGAGCAGGGAACGTCTGCCCTTGACGGATGTCTCCAATTCCACTTCGAGATTATCCTGGCCTTCGTTAAAGACGATGTAATAGTCCGCCTTATTTTTGAGAACGTGCCGCACACGAACATCACGCGATGCAGGCCGGACTCGGACATCCACCGGCACAAACCTGTCAATTTGCCGCAGCAGCTCCGAATCTTCCATCTCATTATTCCACCGTATCAGCCGGCCGGCCTTATCCAACAGATCCAAAGCCGGTTTTGCCTTCTCAGGCGGTTCGGCCTCGATAATCATCGACCGGTAGTGCATTCCCGCAATCCGGATTCCGTTTTGGTTCACATCGGCATCTTCCCAAAGATGCCTTGCCTCCAGGTAGTTGAAATCCCGCTGGCTTTGGAAACATACCTTCGCCGCTCGCCAGGGCAGATGGTCGTTCAATCCTAAGATTGCCAACTCGCACACGTGCCTGCTGTCCGTATTTAGCCAGCAGAGCCGTCGAACCGAATCTGCAAACGGCCGATACTCGTCCCACCAGGCGCTGTTTGGCCCCACGTCCGGCGGACGCTCGTCGATGCGGGGGCCTCGCACCGAATAATAAAACGCGTGCGGATAAAGCAGGTTGCATCCCCGAACAATAAGCCAGTTCGTCAGCCATTTCATCTCTTCGAACGTGAAATTGTGCCCGTACGCACCGCAATATTCGTTCGAATTTCGCCGCCGGCCCAGGTGAATCATCGCTGATGAAGCACACTTGGCCTGGGTGGACTGTGCTCCCTCAAGAGCGTTTGGTTTGCCTGGCTCGATATACCGCCATACAATATCCTGTCCCGGTATTTGAAAATGCCGAAGCTGTCCGATATCGTCGGGAGCAGCAGGATGTCCCGTCAGAGCGACGCCATGCTCCCGGCACCACTTCGAAATCTGCCCATAGAACGTTTCCTCCAGCCTGCTCTGAAGTGCCCGCTGGTAGTCTCTTTTATATCGCTCCGCATCCGGCTCGTCACTGTACCACAGGGCCGGTAGATAGGGGCTAAAGTCGTACCCAAGGTGCGAGTTGACATGTTCGAGAATATCAGTTGTCCCGGACATCGCCCCTCGCTCGCCTCGCTTGGCGAGAAATGAGGGCTCATCGGTGAAAATCGCCCGCACTGTTTTACCGAAATGCTCTTTGAACTCATCGTAGTACCGTTGGTACACCAGCCGGATAAAACACGCCACGGCTTCGGGATTCAGTATGTCACCCGCCGGCGGAGTATTCTCCGGCACCTCTCTGTGGTCATCTCGTCGCGGCGGATCATCCTCGACAAAATGAAGGCCACGAATGACCGAGTATCCTTCACGAATGGCCCTGTCAACAATTGCAATTCGATGCCCATTCTTTTTCCGCCGGACTATCGCAATCAGGTTTTGATCCTCGCCCAACACCGGCTCGCCATCCCGGCCGATTTTAATCCCGTACTGGCTGGCCCCGGGCTCCGCCGCATCTAAATCGATCTGGAACAGCCCTCGCGTTCGAAACGCGGCGTTCTCGGCCACAACCTGGCCGCTCGAAGAGCCGCTCGGGTACATGCCCTCATCGTACAGCACGACCCACATGTCGCGTTTGGCCGCCTGCTCAATAGCGAATCTCATGAACTTAATCATCGGTTCGCTCAACCAGCCGATGTCGCGCGGCAGCCCGGCCCGCGGATGTATCACAAATCCGTACACCCCATGCGCCTTAAAATCATCCAATTGGCGAGCTATCTCCTTTTCGCTAAGTGCATCGTTCCAGAACCAGAACGGCGCCAGGGAGAATTCCGGCGCCGGCTCCAGCCATCCGCCGGGCAGCTCAACACCACCGATTTTTCGTGTTGCCGAAGCTCCGTACATTCGAACACTTCCGGGCCATGCTCCGCCCGCGATTCCGATACCTACTAATCCGAGAAACCCTCGTCGATCTATTTTGCTTTTCACTGCTATACTCCTTTGCATAACAATAACATAACACAATTTGTCATTCCCGCGAAAGCGGGAATCCACTCTGCTACTACATTCCTGGATCCCTGCTTTCGCAGGGATGACAGTATGACTCGATCAGTTTGAGTACCGTATTAATCAGTGTTTATTGTCATTATTTTTTCTCTGACTTCTCTACGGTTAATTTTTTGGCTGCGGATTTTGTCAGCAGCAGTATCTGTTTACAAATGCTTTTGCAGACGTGCGGCAACGAAAAGCGGATTGGAACCAACTCGGGCAGTTTGAAGTCCGTACATATGCTCTGTGAGAAATCGTCGCCGGCGATTTTTATTTTTGCCGGGTCCGAGCAGCCGAATCCTGTTTGTTTTGCCGTTTTGATAATCGGCACGTCTTCCAGCTCGATATTGACCAGTTTGGCACAGATGGTTTCGCAG
>JBARRE010000442.1:0-3418 GCA_049644065.1 Sedimentisphaerales bacterium
GAGCCGCTGATGCGGAAGAACCTGCATTACGACTGGCACTGGCAATGGCTGTACGGCAACGGCGACCTTGGCAACAACGGCATACATTTCCTCGACGCCTGCCGCTGGGCTCTGGGCTATAAGTCGCTGGCCCCGAGAGCGATGAGTTTCGGCGAGGAATTCCTCTGGGACGACGACAGGCAGACTCCCAACACCCAGGTGGCGTTCTATGACTACGAGCCGGCGCCGATTATCTTCGAAATGCGCAACCTGCCGCGAAAGAAGGGTGATTCGGCAATGGATGTCACCTACCGCCGGACCCGTGCCGATACGGTAATCGAATGCGAGGGCGGCTACTTCGCGGGTGGCTGGGCCTATGACTACAACGATAAGAAACTCAGGCAGTTCAAGGTAAGCGGCGGCGGCAGTCACCACGCTAATTTCATCAAGGCCGTGCGCAGCCGGAAGGTCAGTGACCTGAACGCCGATATCCTCGAAGGCCATCTTTCGACCGCCTTGTGTCACATGGGAAATATTTCATACAGGCTCGGGCGCACAACTTCACCTGATGAAATAGCACAATCGACTGGTTCGAAGAAAGACTTGCTGGATGCGTTCGAACGCGCCTCTGAGCACCTGTCGCTCCACGATGTGGACCTGAAAGAAACGCCGATGACACTTGGCCCCTGGTTAACGATGGATTCCGGCACGGAAAGATTCGTGGGCGAATTCAGCAATGAAGCGAATCTGTACCTGTCGCGCAATTACCGCGCGCCGTTCACCATCCCGGCGGAAGTATGACCCGGCAGAAAAATCAGCGCCCAAAAAAGTGTCATAAAAGACAATCCTTAGATCACAGACCCATTGAGAATTTCTGTGTTATTCCGATTATTCCTTGGCCCCGCGCTTGCGCAGCAGTTCAACCATTTCCTTATTACCCTCTCGTGAGGCTCTGTGTAACACGGTAGAACCATCGTTACTACGTGCATTCACATTTGCGCCTCTATTCAAGAGTAACTGTGCACTCTTAATTTTGTTGTTGTTCACTGCGTGCCCAAGAGGTGTTCCACCGTTAAATTCCTTTGCTTCAATATCCCATCCTTTGTCAAGCAGGAATTCCAACATATCAACATTCCCGTTCCACGCAGTATAATGCAGGGCTGTATTGCCCCAACGATCGTCCCTTTCATGGATGTCAGCTCCTTTGGCCAACAGGTATTCAACAACTGGCTTATGTCCGATTGCAGCATATTGAATGGGTGTGGCCATGTATTTACCACCCTTCCCATTAATATTGGCGCCATTCTCAACAAGAATCCTCGCTATCTCTACATGGCCCGATTGAGCTGCACGATGCAGGGGTGTCCCCCCATTCTTGCTCTTTGGGTCAACACTGGCGCCCTTGGAGATTAGAAGTTCCACCAATTCTATGGAACCAGACAGAGCTGCGTGATGCAGAGGAGTTTCGTTAGACAGAGCGGGGTGGCCCCGAGGAGTCTCGCCATTATTCGTTTCTGCATCCATATTCGCACCCTTTGCCAGAAGGAATTCAGCTACATCCTTCTCGCCCGTCGATGCTGCCCAATGCAGCGGTGTCCAACACAGTTCGTCCTTTTCATTTACATTGGCTCCCTGCTCCAGGAGACGTTTCACCTGCGCCAAGTCACCGATGCAAGCAGCCTTGGCCAAGTCAGACACATTGGTATCCCTGCTAACTAAGAGCTCAAGTTTATCTCGATGTCCTGGAGTCTGATGAACGCCCCGACTTCCAGGATAGACCGCCCATCGAAAGGCTGTCCAGCCATGTTTGTCTCTTATGTCGATTCGAGCTCCATTGTTAACGAGGACCTTCACGGTCTCCACATCTGCATCCCAAAGCGCATAGTGCAATGCTGTATATCCATACGCGTCCTGGACGTTCACATCGGCACCTTCTGCAATAAGGAGCTCGACGATGTTGCGATGATTCGACCAACAGGCCGCCTCGAGGGCAGTCTCATCCGCGTCAATGGCATTGATATCAGCTCCTTTAGCAACCAGAAGTTCGACCACCTTGTAATGACCGTTGTTAGCTGCTACGTAGAGAGGCGCACCGCCCCATTCGTTCTTCGCATTAACGTCAGCGCCATTGGTAATCAGGAGCTCAGCGATATCTTCATGTCCATACTTAGCTGCCTCATGCAGAGGCTTTATACCTTTACGCGGCGAAGGCATCATGTCTGCGTTGATATCGGCCCCTGCTGAAATGACCTTCTTGACCTGCTCGATATCGCCCTTTTTTACAGCCTCAAAAAGTGATTTGTTCTTCTTTGCTTGTTGAACGCGCTCTATCATAAGCTTTGTTGACGGGATAATCGTACTCGCCGGATACTCATTGAGAAGTTTCTGAAATGCAGATAATGCCGCATCGAACTGTCCCGATTCCAGATATAATTGTCCGATCCAGTATTGGGCGTTCTGGGCGATTTTGTTGTTCGGTGACAGGCTTATGACTGTCTCATATTCGGTAATTGCGGCATCGTAATCAGCAAGTATATGCAGCTCATTTGCCTTTTGAAAGTGTTGTTCAGCCTTTGTATTTGTCCCTGATTCATTATCTGCAAATGATATAACACATAGACCGGGGACGACTACTAAAATCCAGCATACTGTTAATGAGATTAATCTTTTGTTATTCATTTTTATTTCCTCTTACTTTCCGGCACTGATCGGCTGCGCCATATTCATTAATTGTGACATTTCGATATTACCGATTAAAACATAAGAAAGAGTATCATCTCTCCAGGCAAGAATGGTCCCTCCGGCTTGCCCCTGGTTGCGATATACGGCATATTCTCTGAAATCCTTTGGCTCAAGCCCGCGCTGACCATCTAAAGGTTGCTCGAACAACGATACCGAATTGATACCATTAGTATACACCAGTTGCAGGGCGTCACGGCCCTCAATCCTTCTGATCTGGCCGAGCTTATAGCCGGGATGAAGCCATGATGGCAAGACCAAGTCGAAATCGGCGGCTTCTTGTGCTTGAGAGAGGGTCAGTTTATGCCCATTGGAAATTACTGGGGCTTCGGACAAGTTGATTTGATGTTGTGATGAAGCACCTCTAACAATTATACCCGGATGCATATATTCTGGCTGATCGTCAAATATTTCGTAATAAAGAATGTCATGCCGGCTTACACGCATCTGTGCCGGCTGTGGTGTGGCCGGACCCATGGAAACATGTCGAGCAACAACGTCCTGGTGCTCTTTTAAATACAAGTTGATGGTGGCTGAATCATCGCGTATCTGAGGAGTTGGTTTGCCAGGGACCCCGCTTTGCGGGAATCTAAACCAATGGCTGACCGACAGCGTTATAGCAACGATTGCCGCCACTTCTGCAAGCTTGAACGCGACCTTTCTTATAAACGGATATGTGAAGGTCCTTGCTCGGAAGGAA
>JBARRE010000443.1:0-5945 GCA_049644065.1 Sedimentisphaerales bacterium
CCGGGACAGTGGAATGAAGTTTGAGGACGGAGCATTTACAGAGAAATAAGTACAAATAGTTAAAGAGGATTTGGTTTCTGCCTTCATTTATGTTATGATAATATTGTTAAAGCCGGTTTATAATCCAAACTATCGTTAATGATATCAACATGAGGTGGAGGTACATGAAAAAGACATCTTTATTTCTAATATCAGCCGCCGTTATAGCGACTATTTGCCGAACTGCTTGCCCGGCGGATAATCCGCAGCCTGTCCATGCTGGAACGCGAGTCCTTTATTGTGGCAACATGGTTGTGGAGGTGGGCGATCCCGATTCGCCGGACTGCCGCTGGAACCAGGGACTGCGTTTTTCACCCGTCGCCAATGTAATACGAGTTCAACTCAACTATCGCGATTTCTGTTATTCGCCGACGTCCGGGGGCGCTCTGAGTTATCTAGGCGGGCTGCCAATGGAATTCGATATTGGACAGGAGTCGTTTCAGCCGGATCCGCCCGGATATAACGAAGGCTCCAACGGCTCTGCGTTCCTTAAGATTGGCGTGGGCATCCTCAGGCGAAATTCCTCGGCGTACAATTTCAGCTCCAGCTACCCGGTTATCGAATTGGCTCAGACCACAACCACATGGCAGTCGGATCGCGCCCGTTTTGTCCAGACCTTGTCAGGCACGGCCAACGGCTACTGCTGCCGGCTTGAGGAAGACCTAATAGTCAAAAACGACAGAATTATCATGCACTATGTTCTAACGAACACCGGCACAAAAACATTCACAACCGAGCAGTACCTTCACAATTTCCTCACCTTCAGTCAAAGAAATGTGGGGCCCAATTACAGAATTTATTTTCCGTACCAGATGACGGCGTCACCGCAGGTACAACAATGGCAGCCGCCGGAGCTAAAACCGGTGGGCAGGGGGCATCAGTGGGTGGATGATAATCCGCCGATGGTGAGCCTGGCCAATATGGTCCTTTATACGAAGACCATCTCCAGTGTCCCCAAGACATGGATTTACAAGCCGGATGATTACCTCGGTCCCGATGCGATTGCAGTTGAGCAGAGTGAAGCCGGCCAGCGGGTCATAATCGATTCTTCGCTCAGATCGGCTTATGTTGGCATTTGGACCACCTCTTACCAGGTGTCACCCGAACAGTTCGTCATTGTAACCCTTGCGCCTGGAGAGAAGGCTGAGTTTACGCGGACTTACAGATTCTCGGCGGATGGCTCGATGCCGCAAGACTGCACGGGCGACCAAATCATCAATTTAAATGATTTGTCGGTGATGTCTTCGGCATGGCTCAGCTCGCCGGGCCGGGAAAACTGGGATTCCTCCTGTGACATGTCTGCCGACGATATGATAAATAATAAAGACCTGGCCGTCCTGGGCCGGGTATGGGGTCAGGATGCCGCCAACCCGGCTCCGGCGGCGCACTGGCCGCTGGACGAGACTGCCGGAATGAGTGCTGCCGATAGCATGGGCTCTCTCGCTGGTTCTCTGATAGGCTTCTCTACGGACGATTCTCATTGGGTGGCCGGCCATTCGGGTGGCGGTTTGAAGTTCGACGGAACGGACGATTATATTGAGGTGGAAGGTTATCCCGGCATTTGCGGCAAGAATCCTCGCACAGTCTCTGCCTGGATCAAAACACAGCCAGACCCGACCGGCAGGCTTCCTATCGTTGCCTGGGGGAATAACCAGCCGGGGGCATACTGGCTGCTGGAAGTCGATGAGGACCAGAGGCTCAGGCTGTCCTGCGGATCGGGATTCATCTCTGCGAACGAGCAGCAGGTAGGTGACGGCAATTGGCATCACGTAGCCGTCGTGCTCGATCCTGCCGATCCCGAACGTCCATTAATGAGCGACGTTTTGCTCTACGTGGACGGCAGACGCAGAACGATTTACACAATAGTAGAAGCGGAGATAAACACCGGCTACACTGAAAATGTACGCATCGGCGCCGCACACGGCCCCGACCGTAATTATTTTTCAGGCACCATAGACGAAGTAGCGATATTCGACATGGTTGCAGGCACCACCGCCATCCACCAGGGCTATCTACAATAAGAAGTGTATCAGCTTTGTCGAAAGAAGCGGTTTGATTGCCATTGCTTTCTTGACAAGCCTTACATTCCTGATTAGCCTGACACTATGTCAGGATTAACCAAAGAAATTTTGCAGGATAAGCTGATGAGAACAATCGCGGTGCGGCCAGTTACGTGTTTGATCATCTTTTTTCTGGGTATCGCATCTATCGGTTGCACGACCGCTATGCGCGAGCCGGTCAAGGTGCTGCCTGCGCCTCGGCACGGAGGCGTTTATGTCGTGGCGCACCGCGGCGCTCATATTGGAATTCCCGAGAACACGCTCGCAGCGTATGAGGCGGCCATCGAGATTGGAGTCGATTTTGTCGAGATCGATCTGCGTACAACACAGGACGGCCGTATCGTTAGCATACACAACAAAGAGGTCGACTCCTACGTGACAAATGGCCGGCGCGGACTGGTCTCGGAGATGACCCTTGAGCAGTTGAAGCAATTAGACATAGGCAGCAGGATCGGCCCCCAATGGAGCGGCGAGAGAATTCCCACGTTCGAAGAGATTCTCGATCTCTGCAAAAGCAGGGTAGGCATCTATCTGGACTTGAAGGATGCTTCGGTTGATAAGGTGGTTTCTATTGTAAAGAAGTGGGACATGACGCGGCAGGTCTTGTGGTACGCCGATTTCGACGAGCTGGAGCGAATCGCGGAATTTTGCCCCGAGTGCATTCTGATGCCCGACCCGGGGCCTGAAGAGAACTTGCCGAAGGTCATTGAGCGCTTTGAGCCTTTGGTGATTGCTGCTGTTTGGCGTTACTATTCGCAGAGCTTCGCGGCAAAATGCCATCAGGCGGGCGCAATGGTTATCGTTGATGAAAACGGCCCTGCGTGTTGGCAGGATGCTCTGGCATGGAGCACCGACGGCATTCAGAGCGACCGGCCTGAACAACTGATTGCTCTGCTGGAGCGTCGAAAACAGTAGCTCAAAGCCAACAATTCCTGTGTTATATATCTTCCAGCTTAAACGATGCTCGGAAGAAACTCAGCGGACGTTTATATCATGTTGTAGTCGTAAGGTTTCCGCATTTCACGGGCGATCAAACTGTTCGCTTCGGCGTCACCGACAAACTGCTCTTTGGCCGGGTCCCAGTTTAGCTTTCGGCCGAGGCGAATAGCGATCACACCCAGGTGACACAGACTCGCGGAGCGGTGGCCGGTCTCGGCGGAGCAAATCGGAGCTTTACGCGATTTAACACAGTCGATGAAATTGCCCATGTGGCTATTGCTGAGATAAACGCGTTTGGCGTCCTCGGGAAGTTTCTGCGTGAGAAGCTGCCGGTCGTTTGCCTCGATGACGCCTCGCGTGACCCATATCCAGCCGTCTGTACCGTGGAACTTAATGCCGTGCTGCTGGCGGTTGGGATCTTTGACGCCGCCGTGCCATTCGCTGGCCGTGGTGCTTTTGCTCGTGTGGACGACGCCGTTGGCATAGGTGTATGTCACTTCGTACTCGCTGGCTGCGGTGAAGCCGCCGGGGATCATGTCGATCAGTTGCTTGCCCTCGATGCTGACGGGACCTGAAGCGTCCATTTCCAGCGCCCATAGGACGATGTCGTTGTGGTGTGCGCCCCAGTCGGTCATCGTACCGCCGGAATATTCCCACCAGTAGCGGAAGCTGAAGTGCGTCCGTTCTTTGACATATTCGACTTTTGGCGTCTGGCCGAGCCAGAAATCATAGTCGAATCCTTCCGGGACCGGCGAGGTTTTGAACGGACCCTGTCGCAGGCCGGCGGGGAGCCAGACCTCGACCTTTTGTATCTTCCCGATTCGTCCGTTGCGGACCAGATCGCAGGCCAGCCGGAAATGGGCGCTGCTTCGCTGCTGTGTGCCGGTCTGGAGAACGCGTTTGGTCTGCCGCTGGACTTCGACGAGACGTTTGCCTTCGTCGATGGTCAGGGTGAGCGGCTTCTCGCAGTAAATGTCCTTGCCTGCCTTCATCGCGGCCATGGCAACCAGAGTGTGCCAGTGGTCAACCGTGCCGCAGATAACGGCGTCAACATCCTTTCGCTCCAGCAGCTTGCGAAAGTCAGCATAACCCTCGGCGCCGGGGAAATCCTTCTGAGCCGCCGCTAAGTGGCCGGCGTCAACGTCACAGACGGCAACGATCTGACCATATCTCCGGGCATTTCTTGCATCGCCCCTGCCTTGCCCGCCGCAGCCGATTAGTGCAAGGTTGACTTTTTCGCTGGGCGGCAAAGATTCCACCCGTCTCCTTCTCTGTTGAGCATCGCATTCGTCGATCAACCATGAGGGAAGCGTAGAAGCGGCAGCGACTGCGCCTGCGGTCTTGAGGAAGCTGCGGCGTGAACTGATAAGGCTGTTTGTCTTCATGATCGTCTCCAGAAATTATTTTATGTTGTACCATTCCCTGCAAAACTCAGCCGGATAAAACAAAACCGGCATCTGTTAACCTTAAAAGATAGCACAAAATGTTCATTTGGCAAGTGTCTTGTTATACATGAGATTTATGTAGCAGGCATGCTACACCGTCGTTTTGTTGTTTTAATATTATCTTGATATTTAAGTAAACCTACAGTATTATAGGTAGCTGAAACTACAGAAGTTATTCTGAAAGAGCTAAATGAAAAATGTCGATTGAAGTGATCTCTCGAAACTATCCGGACAAATCAGGGGGGTTTTTCAAATGAATGATAAATTCACACGTCGTCAGTTTATTCGGGACAGTGCGGTCGCAGGCGCTGCTTTCGGTACGGGAATTGCGCTTTCCAACAACGCCCGTGCGGCAAGCACCGGCAAGATTCTGAGCTATAACTCCGATATGGAATACCGCCGATGCGGCAGAACGGGGCTCATGATTTCCGCCATTTGTCTCGGCGGTCACTGGAAGCGCCTCGTCAAGATAATAGGCGGCAGCGAGCCGGAAGGCTGGATGACTACAGACATCGACGGCAGCAATTTCCAGAAAAACCGCCACGAGGTCGTCACCCGCTGCATCGAGCGCGGCGTCAACTATGTCGATGCCTGCTGCCGAGAGGAAATCCTCGCATACGCCAAGGCACTCAAAGGGCGCCGTGACAAGATGTACTTTGGCTATTCATGGCACATCACGGAAAGCCGCTTCGAAGAATGGCGATCGGCCAAAAAGCTGCAGCAGGGCCTCGACGAGGGAATGAAAGAAGCCGGTCTTGACTACGTCGACATCTGGCGGATCAGCCTGCTCGTTGATAGCAGCCAGCACACAGAAGCGGAAGTCGAAGAGGCGGTAAAAGCCCTCGAATGGGCGAAGAAAACCGGCCGGGCCCGCTTCATCGGTTTCTCCTCTCACGACAGGCCGCATTTGAAAAAAGTCATCGAAAAGTACTCCGAACAAATCGAGGTTATTTTGACGCCGTACACTGCCAAGAGCAAACTTGTCACGGACGAATCGGGTCTTTGGGCCACTCTTAAGAAATACGATGTCGGCTGGTTCGGCATTAAACCTTTCGCCAGCAATTCTCTGTTCAGGGGTGACAGTTCGCCGAACAGCCCGTACTTTGAGCAGGACAACAGGATTGCCCGTCTTGCTCTGCGTCATGTTCTCTGCAACCCGGCTATTACGGCGCCGATACCCGGGCTTATCAGCGTCCAGCAGGTCGACAACGCAGCCCTTGCCGTAAAGGAGCGCCGGGAGCTTGACCTGAAGGAGAGGGCCGAGCTTGAAGAGGCCGCCGACCGTGCCTGGGCTTCGCTGCCGCCGAACTATCATAGATAATAAAGAGTTATCCTGGCTTGCCGGGATTCCGAAGTTTTGCGTTTTACATTTTAATTTTGGCTCAACTGCAAAAAAAATGGTGGACTGATAAGAAATAAACCCCGCAACTCTTTGGATTTAACGCTTTAAGGCAACAGCATG
>JBARRE010000444.1:0-2693 GCA_049644065.1 Sedimentisphaerales bacterium
ATCTGGGCAAGCTATCCTTCACAAATACTTTTGCTGTTTGTCCTTTCTTGATTTAGCTACGTTCCGGCCCAAAACCAGGTTACGTTTAGAAGTGAATTTACCAGAAACAGCACGGCCATGCAAACGACAAACCGGTTTTATAAGTTACATATCATTCATATCGCCAAGTAGAAAACAAAGCATAGGATTGTGCGTTTATTTTTTCTGCACGAGGACCAGGCCGTTGGCGATATGTCTTTCATGTCCGTCTGAGGGGCTGTTCATGACTTTACCATCGAGCCAGAAGGTGGAAGAACCCCCGCCGTCGAGATTCATGGCCTCGGTGCATCCAAGCATGAGCATAAAGTCCGCCAGTTCCGGCAGAGTCATGCCAATTGACAAATCCTTCCGGCGACCGTCCACTACGAGAAGGAAGAAATACATATCGTTAAAGCCTACCGCGGTCCGCGGATGACGCGGCTGGTAGCCCGAGAATTGCCGCACTTTTGCGTCCCTGATAAGAATAGGCCCGCCGCCGATTGCGATATTAACGTTTTTGAGATCAGGGTATGTTTGAAAAGCCAACGATATAGCGATCCCGGGTTCGGTATTTTGAACTTTTTTTGCGAGAACAGAGCCGAGAGACAGTACTAATTTGTCCCGCTGAATGATGGAATTTGCTTCGTGGTTCGCTGCAAGGATCAGTGCGTTATATGTTTGCCCGGGATTTACAGGCAGCCATTCTGAATCGCCGCTTTTTTCCAGAATAAGCTCGACAGCTTTTTGGGTACGTGTCGACGGCCCCATAACGGGCGTGTAAAGAACGGCTTTATCTTCGGCGCACTCCTGATTGATATCGAATTTAACGTTTGTGCCGTCGGGCCAGGCGGCTCGAAATGCGGCTCGAACGTAATCGAGGTGAGGCTGTCCGTTCGGATCGATCCAGAAACATGTATTTTGTGGCGAGCTGACAAGTTCGCCCCGGACAATTTGCAGGCCCAGCGGGTCGCCCTGATATGGTCCATGTTTGATAATAAAAAAGTCACCATTGACGGCGACCAGCGGCTTGCCGAGTGTTGCATCGAGGGACCGGATTTGCAGACTGAGCGGTTCCAGGTCAAAAACGCTCTTTCGGGCGAGGGTCGATATAAATAAAAACTGTTTATGCGTGCGGTCGATTTTTACCCAGTGGATTGACAGCGGCCCTTCGCTTCTTTGCTGGTGAAAGTATTCCAGTCCCGGCGGTATCGACGGGACCGATGCTTCATTTTCCGTATGCGAAAAAGAAACGCTGGTAATAAGCAGTGCCAAGGTAAGGCCGCGGAAATATTTACATAAGGACAGCATGTGGATTCCGAAATATTTTATATTTTTGACTATCGTAAAAACTGTTCTATTTATCTCCATCTTTTGCAGGAACGGTGCCGGTTGAGCTAATCCCGGTCAGTCTTTTTCGGATCGCAGGTCTTTAATTGGTACCGGGCAATTCTCGAAGGTATTGCCTTGCAGCATGATTCGCTCAGCCTCCCGGCCGATACGAATGCCTATATTCTGATTTTTGCCTGCCGCATTTTCAAATCTTGTCTCGTGAACGGCGATGTCCTTAGTTTTTCCCTGAATATCGATGCCGATCCCCTGCTCTTTTATACCATTATCACGAAGAATACAATTCTCGACCTTGTTTCTGCTGCCGCTTCGAAATTCGTTTGCCTCCTTACGAAACAGTATTCCGACCTCGCCGTTACGTTCGATTGTGCATCCCTTTATAATGTTGTCTGTGTCACGGTGCCCGATACTGATTCCATATTTCTGGTTCTCCGACAAAACGCAATTCTCTGCAAGTCCATCCGAAACGCTCCAGCAAAAGAAAATCCCCTGACTATTTCCCCTGGATAAGCATCTTTTGAAGACGGGCCGCTGGGAGCCGCTTCCGGGATGAAATCCGAGATCGCTGTTGTTTATCGCCTTGCACTTTAGAAATCGGATATCATCGCAGACCTGGAAGCTGAAACCGTCGCCGTTATAGTTTCGGGAAGTTACATTCCTGAAGCTCCATCGGTTGCAATGCTGAATAAAGACCGCGCCGGCGAAGTTGCCGTTAATGTGCTCGTTTTCTTCGCGGTTGCCTTCAAGCACAATGTCCTCCACAACAACGTCGTCCACATTTTCAGCGGTAAGGATAGGGAAGATTGTCGCAGCCGTGGCGTCTTTTTCCAACCAGAAATTCTCTTTGGTCAACCGGTCCAAAAAGATGACGTCCCCTTCAATGGCGGTGACCGTGGCACGCAGCACATCATATTGCCAGTCTCCGGTTCCTTTTTTTGATCTGAGCATGACCCCTCCTCCCGGCACAAATCCTTTTATGTCCTCTACCTGAACGCCGTACTCGAACCAGTCCGAATCCCTTGCCAGAGCGGTCACAACGCTGCCGGTTTTTCTGAGTATGGTTTCTTCGCCCGAACCTCGCAGGGTGACGTTGGGGCGCAGATAGATTGCGTTCCGCAGGTTATACACACCCGGTAGAACTTCAAGCGTGCCTCCACCCAATCGGTGCAGATATTCTATGCCGGCCTGGATGACCTTGCCATCGTCACCCTGCAGGTCGCCTTCGGTCTGACCGACAGTCAGGACCAAATCCTGTCGATTTCGCATCGGACGATTGGTCGATGTCACGAGTTTTTTGCCCGCTCTTTCCCGGTCACCTGCTCTCACAC